>NZ_CP049239.1:0-300086 GCF_015679985.1 Campylobacter concisus
TTGATAGCAGACGAAATTTTAGAAAATCTTTCAACACAAATTTCACCTGAAGAATACCAAAGTTATATCAAGCAATTAAAATTTAACGAAAAGGCTTCAGACGATCATATTATCGTATTTACTGCACCAAATGAGTTGATGGCTAAATTTATAAATACAAGATATGCTGATAAAATCGCTCATCTATATGAAGTTAGAACAGGCATAAAACCAAATATAGAAATTTCATCTACTAAAAGTAGCAAGGTATCAAAACAAAATCAAATAAATGTTAAGCAGATAAAAACGCAAAGTAGCATTTTAAATCCAAGCTACACATTTGAAAATTTTGTCTGTGGAGCGTCAAATCAATACGCATTTTTAAGCGCAAAAGCAGCCGCTGAAAAACCTGGTGTACTTTATAATCCACTTTTTATATATGGCACGACGGGACTTGGCAAGACTCACTTACTCCAGTCAGTCGGAAATCATTGCCTAAATAAAGGGAAAACCGTTATTTGCGTAACTAGCGAACAATTTATGATAGATTTTACCAGTCACATAAATAACCACTCAATGCCAAAATTTCGTGAAAAATATAGAAACTGCGATGTTTTACTAATAGACGATGTGCAGTTTCTTGGTAAAACTGATAAAATCCAAGAGGAATTTTTCAACACATATAATGAGCTTTTAGCAAAAAATGGTCAAATAGTTATGACTTCAGATCGACCTCCAAAGACACTAAAAGGCTTTGAGGATAGGATGATTTCAAGATTTGATAAAGCTTTTATGGCTGATATTACGCCGCCTGAACTTGATACAAAAATAGCCATCATCATCAAAAAATGCGAATTTGATAAAATCGATCTAAATAAAGAGGTCATAAACTACATAGCTACAAACATGGGGGATAATATCCGTGAGATCGAGGGAGCTATCATAAATTTAAACGTATTTAAAACTCTTATGAAAGAAGAGATCACACTCAATCTTGCAAAAAGTATATTAAAAGATTTGATCAAAGAAAAACGTGAAAATATAAATTTCGATACTATCGTTGAAATAGTTAGTAAAGAACTAAATATCAAACAAAGTGATATAAAAAGCAAATCAAGAGTTACAAATATCGTAGAAGCAAGACGAATCATCATATATCTTGCAAAGATGCTTACAACAAACTCAATGCCACAAATTGCAAACTATTTTGGTATGAAAGATCACAGTGCCGTTAGTCATAATATTAAAAAGATAAATGAGCTAATACAAACTAATGAAATTTTTAGTCTAAAAGTTACTGAATTAAAAAATAAAATTTTGACAAAAGGATAAAATACAATATGAAATTTGTGAATAAATGTGAAAAAGAAAATATAATTTTTCACATTTCAAATAGCTTTATTACGATGTTTAAAAGCACTTTTCACTTTTTAACATCACCTACTAAAACAAAAAAATTAAATTTAAAAATAGAAGGAAGTTTTTAATGAAGGTTTTAATAAACAAAAATATGCTTGAAAGCATAGTAACAAATACAAATCCATATCTTGAAAAAAGAGATCTTAGTGCTATAACTTCTCACATTTATATCTCAGCAAAAGATGGAGTTTTAAATATAAAAGCAACTGATCATGAAATAGGTCTAGCATATAAGCTAAGTAACGTAAAAATCGTAGATGAAGGTTACGCAACTGCAAATGGCAAAAAACTACTTGACATTATAAAAAGTCTAAAAGACGAAGAAGTGATGTTAGAAACTGTAAATAACTATCTTTATATAAAACAAAAAAACTCAAAATATAAACTTCCAATGTATAAATTTGAAGATTTTCCAGAATTTCCAACGATTGAGGGTAAATCAAAATTTGATGTTGATGCTGTTATGTTAGGAAGAAGTTTAAAGAAAATTTTACCAAGTATTGATAGTAATAACCCAAAATTTGAACTAAATGGAGCTTTTCTTGATATTAAAAAAGACTTTATAAATATCGTTGGTACTGATACAAGAAGACTTAGTGTATTTAGATTTCAAACACCAACTGAAAAAGAATTTTCACTTATAATCCCTAAAAAAGCTATAAATGAAATACAAAAACTATTTTTTGACAAGATAGAAATTTACTATGATGAAAATATCTTAATCGCTCAAAGCCAAAATTTTGAATTTTTCACAAAACTTATAAATGGCAAATTCCCAGATTACGAGCGTGTCATACCAAAAGAGGTCAGAAAAAGACTTCAACTAAGTAGAGATAAGATGATAGAGGGTATAAAAACTATTTCAATGCTAAGTGATACAATGAAAATATCTTTTGCGAAAGATAATATAACATTTGAAAGTGTTATAGAAGATAATTCTGAAGCAAAAACTACAATAGATTATCAAACTGGTTTAGAGCTTGGAGATGAATTTTTCATAGGTATAAAAAATAGATATCTACTTGACTTTTTAAGTAGCATCGAGGATGAAAATTTTGAGCTTGGATTTAATGAAAGCTCACTAGCATTTGTTGTAAATTCAAAAGAATTAACAACAGTAATAATGCCGATAAATTTATAAGATAAGGCAAGATTATGGAAAATAATTACGGCGCAGAAAATATCAAAGTACTAAAAGGGCTTGAAGCGGTCAGGAAACGCCCAGGCATGTATATAGGCGATACTAACATAAGTGGTCTTCACCATATGATCTACGAAGTAGTTGATAACTCTATCGACGAAGCTATGGCAGGATACTGCGATACGATTGATGTTGAGCTTACACGTGAGGGCTCAGCTATCATCAGCGATAATGGCCGTGGTATCCCAGTAGATATGCACCCAACTGAGAAAATTTCAGCTGCGACTGTTGTTCTAACTGTGCTTCACGCTGGTGGTAAATTTGATAAGGACACTTATAAGGTCTCTGGCGGTCTTCACGGCGTTGGTGTATCTGTTGTAAATGCCCTTTCTAAAAAACTAGTCGTAAATATCAAACGTGATGGCAAGCTTCACAGACAAGAATTTTCAAAAGGCATCCCACAAAGCGATCTTGAAGTTATAAAAACTACAAACCGCACAGGCACACAAGTCGAGTTTTGGCCAGATGATAGCATATTTGAAGTGACTGAATTTGATGATGAAATTTTAGTAAAAAGATTTCGCGAGCTAGCCTATCTAAACCCAAAGATAACTATAAATTTTAAAGATCAAAGAAATGGCAGAAGCGAGAGCTTTCATTTTGAGGGTGGACTTGAGAGCTTTGTAACTGATATGAACAAGGCAAATGCTGTCAGTAAAGCAGTATCATTTAGTGGCGGCGAAGATGACGTGCTTGTTGATTTTGCACTACTTTACAACGACACTTATAGTGAAAATTTATTAAGCTTTGTAAATAACATCAAAACTCCAGATGGCGGTACACACGAGGCTGGATTTAGAGCGGGCCTTACAAGAGTTATCACAAACTACGTTCAAGCAAACGCTGCTGCACGTGAAAAAGATACAAAGATAACTGGCGAAGATATCCGCGAGGGACTTATCGCAGTTGTTAGCGTAAAAGTGCCAGAGCCACAGTTTGAGGGACAAACAAAGGGCAAACTAGGCTCAAGCTACGTAAAACCTATCGTTCAAAAGATGGTTTTTGATGTGCTTACAAAGTATTTTGAAGAAAATCCTATCGAAGCAAGAGCGATAATGGACAAAGCTCTAATGGCGGCTCGTGGTCGAGAGGCCGCTAAAAAAGCTAGGGATCTAACTCGTAAAAAAGAGAGTATGAGTGTAGGTACACTTCCTGGCAAACTAGCTGATTGCCAGAGCAAAGATCCAGTAATTAGTGAGCTATATCTAGTGGAGGGCGACTCTGCGGGTGGTTCTGCAAAGCAGGGGCGTGATAGGGTTTTTCAAGCGATATTACCGCTTAAGGGTAAAATTCTAAACGTTGAAAAAGCAAGACTAGATAAAATTTTAAAGTCTGATGAGATAAAAAATATGATAACAGCTCTAGGCTGCGGTATCGGAGATGAATTTGATGCTGAGAAGCTTAGATATCATAAGATCATCATTATGACCGATGCTGACGTAGATGGTAGTCACATCCAGACGCTTCTTTTAACTTTCTTCTTTAGATTTTTAAATAAAGTTGTAGAAAACGGCCATATTTACCTAGCTCAGCCACCACTTTACCGCTATAAAAAAGGTAAAAAAGAAATTTATCTAAAAGATGAAAAGGCATTAAACGAATTTCTTATCGAAACTGGCATCGAGGGCGTTGATATAGAGGGCATTGGTAGTGCGGATTTGATTGATTTCTTAAAGATCGTTGCAGCTTATAGAAGCGTCTTAAAAGAGCTTGAAAAACGCTTTAACGTCCTTTCAGCGATCCGCTATATGATAGAAAATCCAGACATCGTCTCAAAAAGCTACAATGAAATTTTTGAAATTTTAAAGAATTTCTTAAAAGCTGAGGGTCACAACATTCTAAACCACTACGTTAGCGATGATGAGGTTAGAATTTATGTCCAAACTGAAAGCGGCCTAGAAGAGCTTGTGGTAAATGAAAATTTATTCACAAATCCACTTTACGAAGAGGCGCTTTATATCAGCCAAAAGATAAAAGAGCGCGGCCTAGACTTGCATAGTGACGTTATAGACGTGCTTGATGAAGTAGAGAAAAATGCTAAAAAAGGTGCATATATTCAGCGCTACAAAGGTCTTGGTGAGATGAACCCTGAGCAGCTTTGGGAGACTACGATGAACCCTGAGAACAGAAGACTTTTAAAGATCAATATAAACGATGCTATAAGCGCCTCTGACACGTTTAATCTCTTCATGGGCGATGAGGTCGAGCCAAGAAGAAACTACATCCAAGACCACGCAAAAGACGTTAAACACTTAGATATTTAAAAGAAAAAGGATAAAAGATGAGCGAAGAGCTAGAGATGAAATATGGCGAGAAAATTTTAAAAGAATTTGACGTAGAGAGTGACCTTGAGGTCTGGGAAAATAAGCAAACAAGGGACTATGTCATAAAGATTACTCTGCCTGAGTTTTGCTGCCTTTGCCCTCGCTCTGGTTATCCTGACTTTGCGACCATATATCTTGAATACATTCCAAATAAGTTGGTTGTCGAGCTAAAAGCGATAAAGCTTTATATAAATAGCTTTATGAACCGCAATATCAGCCATGAAGATAGTATAAATGAAATTTACTCTGTTTTAGAGAAAAAGCTTGAGCCTAAATTTATGAAGATAGTGGGCGACTTTAACCCACGTGGAAATGTTCATACAGTTATCGAGATCAGCTCTGATCTAGTCGTAAAAAAGCCAGCTGAAGAGAAAGAATTTGCTCCAAAAAGTAGGGAGAGAAACTTTAGTGATAAGTCACGGGAGAGACGAAGTACAAGTGATCGTGGCAATAGAAGCAGCAGAGATGATAAATTTAAAAAAGATGACAAACCAAGAAGAAGCTCAAATAAAGAGGGCTTTAGAAAGATAAGCTATGCCGATGATAAGAAGCCAAAAGTAGTCAAAAAGGATAAATAATGATAAGTGCTAAGCTTATAGAACATATCTTTAAAGCAGCATCTATATCACGTTGGAACGACTATCCAAAGATGACAAATTTAGTCGAGCTTGATAAGCAAGCTCATAAATTTATCATCGCTTATTTCATAGCAAAACAAGAGCAAGACGCCGATATGAACTATATCATTGAGGCTGGAATTTTTGAGTTTTTAAGTAGGGTTGTAGTCACAGACATACGACCAGATGTCTTTCATCATATACAAAAGACAAAAAAAGAGCAGATAAATAGCTGGGTTTTAAGTAATCTTGATAGCCTTATTTCAGATATTGAAGATGGGGAGTTTTTAGAGAGATTTAAAAGTTATTTTAAAAGTGATAAAAAGCATGAAAAAGAACGCCTCATCCTAAAAGCAGCTAGCTATCTTGCCACTAGGTGGGAATTTTCTATCGTCTATCAAACGAGCCAGTTTTTAAGTGACATCGACGAGCTTAAGGCGAAGGTTGAGGAGGAGATGGAGGATTATTACGAGCTAATTGGCGTTAGAAAGATCGCTATGAATCAAAAATTAGCCCGCCTTGTTGATCTAAGTGGTAGGCTAAGGTTTCAAAAACGCTGGGCGCAAACTCCTCGTATCCCTGAAACTGCGGTCTTAGGACATATGCTAGTAGTTGCGATACTTAGCTATTTTTATTCACTCAAAGCAAAAGCTTGCAAAAAACGCCTAGAAAATAACTTCTTTTGCGCGCTATTTCACGATCTGCCAGAGAGTCTCACAAGGGACATCATAAGCCCTGTAAAATACGGCGTAAAGGGGCTAAATGAGATCATTAGTGAGTATGAGATGAGGCTTATTGATGAGAGGATTTTGCCGTTTGTGCCAGAAAATATCAAAGATGAGTTTAGCTACATCCTTGGCATCAGAAAAGATGGCGAGAAATTTATAAAAGATGAGTTTGAAAATAGAACTTACGAGCGTAAAATCATCTGCCACGAAGGGACGATGGAAAACGTAAATGAGGATAAATTTAACCCGATCGATGGCAAAGCGCTAAAATACTGCGACAAGCTATCAGCCTACATCGAAGCTGGAATTTCTATAAGCTACGGCGTCAAGTCAAAAGAGCTAACTGATGGCTTTAATAATATGTATAAATTTTTTAGCGAAAAACCTAAGATTGATGGAGTGGATTTTTTAGAAATTTGCGATGATTTTAATGAGCATTTTGGTTTAGAAAGACCCCCTCTCAGATAACTGCGGCACACACTTAATATAAGTGCTCTGCTGTGTTCCCACCCTGAAGCGGTGCTCATAAAAAGCATTGCACAGGTCTAAGAAGGAGCTTCGCAATCATACAAAAACTATACTTAAATTTAGTTTTATAGTTACATTTTTAAAAATTTAGCTTTAAAAGTATATAATCAGCCAAAATTTCACAAAAAGTAGAGTAATGTCTGGAAAGTTTAAACTTCGTTTTTTATCAGCTTTTAGAGATTTTTTTATCTATCATCACAAATCTTTAGAATTTCGTGCCAAAATTTTTGCCGCTATGATCTCTGCTAAATTTGACCCAGACGAAGATGATTTTTTTGTTTTAAATGACATTACAAATGAAATTTATGAAAATGACCAAACCAGAAAAGACTTTTTGATCCAAACTGTTAAAGAGTATGTAGCAAGAGTTAAAAGAAACGATAGAATCACACTTGATGCACTACTTTTAAGCATTGATAAAGACCTAAAAGATCATAAAAGATACGCCAAAAAGATAGATTTTTCTCACCTTCGTCGCTTGATGAGTGGCTGTGAGGAAGAGATTTTAGTTCAGCAAAGAGTTTATGAGTTTTTAATAAACGAAGTCAAACTCTATTCTTAAAATTATCATTCATTTTAAATTTTTAATCATCAACTAGCATAAAAATTATTTCTTCATCTGAATAGCAGTCTGGATCATCTCATCACTTGTTGTGATACTTTTTGCACTAGCCTCATAAGCCTTTTGTGTGACTATAACCTCACTTAGCGCTTGACCAAGATCGACATTACTCATTTCAAGTTTATTTGCAAGAATTTGTGAGCCATAAATAGTCTCACCAGCTTTATTTTTGTAAAAAAATGCTTCACCTGAATTTGGAGTTGCTTCATAGAGATTATCACCTACTTTTGATACGCCCTGTTCATTTTGGAAGTGATATAGAGCTATTTTTGCAACTATAAATGAGCGAGAATTGTCAAAATTTGCCATGATATTTCCACGGTCATCGACGCTATATTTTGAGAGATTTCCTTCGGCGTAGCCATCTGCTTTTATGACAAAGTCTTTTTTTGAATTAGCCGAGCTTGTTATGCCATTATAGACATTTGCATCTCCATCGCCAAGAAAATTTAAAGCTACGTTTCCAACACTTGTTAATGTATTTGTAACAAGTCTGCCGCTACCATCAAAAGTAAGTGTTCCCATAGCTGTATTTTGTACAATACCATTAGCATCAGTTATCGTAGCTGTGGCATTCCAGATAGTTTGATTGCCGCCTTGAGGGATTTGTTTTGTAAAATTTATAGTTACTAAGCTTTTTGTACCATCGCTGTTATATATCTCTGAGCTTAGTTTTTCTTTATTAGCTACTTCAACTAGTGATGTAACTTCGGCTTTTACATCTAAGCTAGCAAAATTCATAAATTTTAGGCTTTTATTATTTATATGCCAGCTGCCATCGCTCTCTAGCGTGGTTGAAAACTCACTAAATTTACCATCGCCGTCTTTTACTTTTACCACTACGCTGTCACCTGCTTTTGCACCAAAGTTCGTCTGACTTAGTGGGATTTGTCCATTTAGTGAGATAGTTTTATTTGTATTATCGAGTGTATAATTAAAATTTGCCGCATCAATGGCTGTTGTTCGCTTATCTGTTATAAGGCTTGAGTCTAGGTTGCCTTTTAAATTTATATTTTTTGTTTGCTTGGCTGGCATATATAAAAAATGAGGTAAATTTATACCTTTTTGTGAGCCAGTATCGCCTAGTTTTAGATCCTCTTCTTTTGCAGTAAATGCCTGCGTGGTACCTTTTGTTTGACCATATTTTCTAAGAGCATTAGCACTTGGAGTGACTGGAGTAAAACTTGTTAACGTACCAAGAAGCAAGTTGCCTTTATTATCTACTAAATTTCCAGCCCCATCTATATCGAAGCTACCTGTTCTTGTGTAGTAGTTTCTACCATTTTTATCAACGACACCAAAAAAGCCTTTACCGCCTATGGCTAGGTCGAAGTTATTATCGGTATTTTGAAAACTACCATTTGTCATCTTTAAAGCTGTCGTTTGTTTCGTAGCTCCAAGACCTACTTGATTGTTAGTTGGACCGCTTCCAGCGGAAGCCATATGTTGATTGATTAAATTTTTAAACTCAGGGATTGAAGCTTTAAAACCTACGTTGTTGATATTTGAGATATTATTTGCCCAAACATCCATGCCAAAGCTTTGTGTTTTAATGCCACTAATTCCGTTGTAAAAACCTCTCATCATGGCTTTTATCCTTCGTAAAATTCAGATATTTTATCCATTGGGACATATTCACCTGCGATTTTTATCATGGCTTTACCATCTACAAATTTTACTGCTTCAACCGGATAGCTACCTACTTGAGTCTTGTATGAATTACCATCTTTTCCGGTGTAATTAACAGAGACTGTATATGCACCGTTTGGTAATTGTTTTCCAGAATCATCTTTACCATCCCAAGATATTCTGCGAACTCCTGATTTTAGATCTTTTATATCGATTGAACGAACGACCTCTCCATTTGCATTTTTAATTTCGAGCTTACCATTTGCAAGATCTGATTTAAAATAAAGTGCAAAATTTACAGTTTTTTGCTCATCTGTTAGTAAAACTGAGTTTGAACCAGTTGAGACCATTTTGCCAAGAGCTGATATAGCGTAGGCATTTGCATTTGATTTTAATTGATTTACAAGCTCTTTCATAGCTGAGTTTGTATTTTGTTGCATCTCTAGTGATGCTAGTTGGCTAGTTTGTGTGAGCATCTTTTCAGTATCCATAGGACTTGTTGGGTCTTGATACTGAAGCTCTGTTAAAAGTAGCTTCATAAATGCATCTTTATCTAGCTGCGCATTTGGGTTAGTTCCTGTGCCGGCTGCTGCATCTTGCTTTGCTTTTGCCTTTTTCTCGGCGTTTTTTTGTTGTGTTGTTTGTGTAGTTATATCTGAAACTGAAGCCATGATCTCTCCTAAATATATCTTGGTATTACTAGCTCAAGCAAGCTTTGTTCCGCTTGAGCGTTTTCGCTCTCATCGCTTTGATTTGAGCTATATTTATTCTTTGCTTGTTCTTTTTTATCTTGTCTTTGATTTTGATCTGAGAAATTCATTTCAAGCTCGGTAAATCCCATATTTACAAGGCTATTTTTAAACTCGGCTTGATTTTGTAAAAATAAATTCATCGTAGCCGTGGTTGAGTTAAAATTTACATGTAAATTATTACCTCGATTTACCATCGTGATCTCAACCTCGCCTAAATTTAGTGGATTAAGCGTTATGTTAAAACGAGTGATCGGAGCTTTATAGTTTTGCACCTGCTCTTTTAGTGTAGAAGAGAAGTTACTAAGTGTCTCTTTTATCTCAGCCTTTGTTTGAAGCTGGTGTTTGGCGCTACTAGCGATATCTTTTACCATTTGATTTAGCTCTGATTTATTATCGCTATTAAATGTCTCTTTGCTCTCAAAATTCTCATTTTTTTGTTGTTCTCTTTCAGGGAAGAGTAGTGACTCAAGAGTTGGAGCTTTTTGCGTCTTTTGCTCGTGTAAATTTACCTTTACTTTAGGCTGCTCGTCTGGTTCAACATCCACTATCTCATCATCAAGCTTTACCTCGCTATCTAGCTTTTTAGGCTCTTCTTTTACTAAATTTTTAGTTTCATTAGTTGGATTTGCCACTACCTCTTTTAATAAGGTATCAAGCTTTACGACCTCTTTTGGTTCATTTTTGATAATGGTTTGCTCGACTTCATTTTTTAGCTCTTTTAGGTAAAAAGGCTTCTCTTCGGTCTTTATCGGTGTGAAAAATTCTTTCTTGCCTAAATTTTTAAACATCTCATTTAGTTTTGGCACATCTTCATTTGAAATTTCTATATTTTCAAGGCCAAGGTCAAATTTCTTGGCAAGGTCGATAAGATCGCTAACACTCTTAACATTACTAAGCTCTTCGACGTTTTCAGGCACACTTAAGAAATTTGCTATTTTGTCGCTAAAATTTGGAAATTTACTTACTTTTTCATTGCCATTTAGAATTTCTAAAACTTGCAAAAGCTGCATGAAATTTGCATTTTCATAGAGCTCATTTTTTGTATTTTCGTCCAAATTTTCTTCAAGTGCAGTTGAAATTTTTGCCACGCTTTCGCTTTGTGCTTTTTGCAATGTCTCTTTTTGAGTGGTAACCGTTTTTACTATCTCTTTGACATCTTTTTCAGTGATTTTTTGGCCGCTATTTGCCTTGCTCGCAGCTGCATCTAAAACCATCGACAAAAATTCGCCGTTGTTTTGAGATTTTTTAGAAACAGAGGGCTTTTTACCTCCAGCAGGAGCCAGCAAATCTACGTTGTTTTTCGCTGTATAAGCTTGCATTTAAACCTTTCAAATTTTTAAACTTAATGTCAAACATGCAAAATCTATTCCAAAAATTAATTTCTTGATATCAGCTTAAAATTTATAAAAATTTGGCTATAATCTGCCCCTATTTTAAAACTGACAAACGAAAAATAGCAAACTAATAAACGGAGAAAAATTTGGAAAAGATACGAAATATAGCCGTTATCGCACACGTCGACCACGGTAAAACAACAATGGTTGATGAGCTTTTGAAACAGTCAGGAACATTTAATGAACATCAAAATCTTGGCGAGCGTGTAATGGATAGTAACGACATCGAAAGAGAGCGTGGTATCACGATCCTTTCTAAAAACACTGCCATTCGCTACAAAGATACAAAGATCAACATCATCGACACCCCAGGCCACGCCGACTTTGGTGGAGAGGTAGAGCGTGTTCTTAAGATGGTTGATGGCGTTTTACTACTTGTCGATGCGCAAGAAGGTGTTATGCCACAAACTAAATTTGTCGTCAAAAAGGCACTCTCACTAGGACTTCGCCCAATCGTCGTCGTAAATAAGATTGATAAGCCAGCAGGCGATCCAGACCGCGTTATAAATGAAATTTTTGATCTTTTTGTCGCACTTGATGCAAATGATGAGCAGCTAGAATTTCCAGTCGTTTATGCCGCTGCTAAAAATGGCTACGCAAAGCTAAAACTAAGTGATGAAAATGTAAATATGCAGCCACTTTTTGAGACTATCTTGGCTCACGTACCAGCTCCAAGTGGTAGCGATGAAAACCCGCTTCAGCTTCAAGTTTTCACGCTTGATTATGACAACTATGTCGGCAAGATCGGCATCGCGAGAATTTTTAACGGCAAGATATCTAAAAACCAAAATGTTATGCTTGCAAAGGCTGATGGCACAAAGACAACTGGTAGAATTTCAAAGTTAATTGGTTTTATGGGTCTTGAAAGAACCGATATTAACGAAGCTGGTACTGGCGACATCGTAGCGATCGCTGGCTTTGATGCGCTTGACGTTGGCGATAGCGTCGTTGATCCAAATAATCCTCATCCACTAGATCCTCTTCACATCGAAGAGCCAACACTTAGCGTTGTATTTTCTGTAAATGATGGCCCATTGGCAGGTACTGAGGGTAAACACGTTACATCAAACAAGATCGATGAGCGCCTTGCAAATGAGATGAAGACAAATATCGCGATGAAATACGAAAATATCGGCGAGGGCAAATTTAAAGTAAGTGGCCGTGGTGAGCTTCAGATTACTATTTTGGCTGAAAATATGCGCCGAGAGGGCTATGAATTTTTACTTGGCAGACCTGAGGTCATCGTAAAAGAGATAAACGGCGTAAAATGCGAGCCATACGAGCTTTTAGTTATCGACGCACCTGATGATACGACAGGCACAGTCATAGAAAAACTTGGCAAAAGAAAGGCTGAAATGGTCTCTATGAACCCAACAGGTGATGGCCAAACAAGGATCGAGTTTGAGATCCCAGCGCGCGGGCTTATCGGCTTTAGAAGCCATTTTTTGACTGATACAAAAGGCGAGGGCGTTATGAACCACAGCTTTTTGGAGTTTAGACCACTTAGTGGCACCGTCGAGCACAGAACAAATGGTGCTTTAGTTTCGATGGAAAACGGCGTAACGCTTGCTTATTCGTTATTTAACTTGCAAGATCGTGGTGTGCTTTTCCTTGATCCACAAGCAAAAGTCTATGTGGGCATGATCATCGGCGAGCACAGCCGTCCAAACGACCTTGATGTAAATCCTATCAAGGGTAAAAACCTAACAAACGTTCGTGCAAGTGGTAGCGACGATGCGATCAAGCTTGTGCCGCCTAGAAAGCTAAGCCTTGAGCGCGCGCTAGAGTGGATAGAAGATGACGAGCTAGTCGAGGTTACGCCTATAAATATCCGCGTTCGCAAGCGCTATCTAGACCCAACAGAGCGCAAAAGAAAAGCAAAACTCTAATCAAATTTTATCATTTAGCCCCTTTGTAAAGGGGCTAATAATTAAACTCTAAAAACAGCAAAAAATTTATATAAATTTCTCATACTTTTTTTGCATTATTTATTTAAATTGGCTTTGTTCAAGACAAAATAGAGCCATTCTCTCATTTAAAATTTATCAATCTTAAAACCATTTATACTTTAAAATACCATACTTACTTTTCTATTTTTGCTTTTAATATAATCAATACAAAAATGCTTAGTTTATGCTAGAATCGGCGAAAATTTAAAGGAAACCGATGAAAAAACTAAAATTTATTTTTGCTCTCGCGGCGGCATTTATTTTTGGCGGCTGCTACGAGACGACGCTACTTACACGGGTGCCGATCTCCGCGCTTATTTCGGATAAAAGCTCGGACGTGAAGTCTACGATCGTGCTAACGGGTATAACGCCGCAGACGCACGAAACGAAGAAGGTAACGGACAATGTGCGGGTTTTTGTCCCGGACGCTAAATTTAAGGACTTCCCGACGGGAGAAACCGCCTATGAGATGAGCGTTAGCGTAGGCAAGGGCGAAAAGGGCGGCAAAAACTCGGATAAGCGCGCCGTGCGGATATATCTAAGCCAAGACGGCGACGTCTACGGCAAGCTTAGCAAAAACATACTCGAGCAGTACGCGGGCGCGGCTAAACAGAAAATGGAGCCGACGCTAAAAGCGGCGATCAAATTTGAAAACGACACGAAGGATGTCTATGAGCTAGTCGCGGGCAACGAGTTTAAGGCGAGCGACGAGGCGCAGACGGGCGGCGTTTATACCTTGGCGCCGGGGCAGGTTACGGGGGCAATCTGGGCGGATAGCGTGGCGGTAAATACGGCGATCGCGGGCAAGGCGGTCAAAATCGGAGTTTTAAAAAAGACGGCTAAATGAAAAGCGTAAAAATCGGCTTTATCGGTGGCGGAAATATGGGCGGCGCGATGATAGAGGCGCTTTGGCGAGCGCAACCTGACGAGGCTAACTCGGGACGAAACTCGGCCGAGGAGGGGCGAAAATTCAGCGGCCGCAGCGAGGCTCGCGGGACGGAAAATTTAGTGCAAACGGATAAAAATGCGAGCCCGCGCGAATACGAAAAAAAGGCAAAATTTGAAATCCTAGCCTGCGCCAGAAGCAAAAACGAAGCCTTACGACAGAGATTCGGCATAAAAATAGCCGCGAGCGAAACTGATCTAGCGCGCGAAGCGGACGCGGTCGTGCTGGCTACTAAACCCGCTAGCTACGAGGCTATCTTGCGCCTGATCGCGCCCGAGCTTGCGGGCAAAATTTTGCTTCTTTTGGCTCCTAATTTTGACATAAAGCGCGCTAGACAAATCGTAGGCGAGGGCGTTTATATCGCTCGCGCTATGCCAAATATCGCCGCTTGCATCGGCGCGTCGGCCACGGCTCTTTGCTTTGACGTCGGATTTAGTGAGGCCAAGAAAGAGACCGTGCGCGAGATAATCGCTAAAATCGGTAAAATTTACGAGATAGACGAGACCGGTTTTGCCGCATTTACGGGCATCACAGGCAGCCTGCCCGCGTATGCGTGCGCCTTTATCGAGGCTGCGGCCGATGCCGGCGTGCGGGGCGGACTGCCTAGGCAGCTTTGCTACGACGCCGTTGCGGCAGCCGTGGAAGGGACGGCGCGCCTGATCCAAAGCGGCAAGCACCCGGCCGCGCTAAAAGACGAGGTCTGCTCGCCGGCGGGAACCACGATCGAGGGACTTGCCGAGCTTGAAAAAGGCGGATTTCGCGGCGCTTTGATGGATGCCGTCGCCGCTTGCATCGCCAAAGCGAGGGGTTAGGTAAATTTAAAGGATAAAAATGAAAATCTTATTATTTGCGCTACTTGCAGCAATAAATTTATTTGCTAGCGAGCCCGGCCTTTCGCCATTGCTGGCCGCAGATACGCTAGAAAAGCTCAAAAAATGCAAAAACCCCGACCTAAACGCTACCAAAGAGTGCGTGCAAGCGGGCATGGTAGCGGCTAACTTAAAGCAAGACTACGGCGCTGCAGAGGGGCTATTTAGCCTAGCCTGCGCCAAAGGAGACGGCGAGGGCTGCTTTTATCTGGGCGAACTTTATAAAAATAACCTAGTAAAAGCCGCAGATAAGAGCGAGCGCGAGACTAAGATTAACGCGTATTACAAGGCTAGCTGCGTCCTTTACGAGTATTTGTCGGGTTGCTTGGCGCTAGCCAATTTCATACAAGAAGAGCTGGGCGACGAGGTGCAGTCGTTTGCGATAAACAATACCCTATGCAACAAAAAATACGCTCCCGGATGCTACAACGTGGGCTAGATGATAGAGCGAACGGGAGGCGATATAGGCGAGATGATGGAGTATTACGAGCGCTCGTGTAAGCTAGGCTACGTAGGCGGCTGCGCGAGAGCGGCGTGGCTGTATGAGGGAAATTTCAACGAAAACAGAATTGATAATAAGGTATTTTGATAAAAAAATTTAAAACGATAAAACTCTATAAAGTCTTAACATAGCCAGCAATGTAGAGTAGTAGCTCTTAGCATATTTTTGAATTCTACAAGAAATTTACTAATTTATGTTTTTAAGTTTATAAAAGCTCTACTATACTTTTTTATAGTAGCCAGTGAAGTAAGGTTAAATTTTTACTTCACTAGATCCAAAAGTAAAATTTTTACAGAGCTTGTGTTTGCTTATACTTTTAATCATTAAGACAATCAATAAAACTCATTGATAAATTTTCTTCTAAATCTTATTTTTAATAAAAATGAATATTAAATTTCTTAAATAAAGCTAAATATAACAATGTAATTTTAAACCATTAGGTTATAAGATTTTTTTAAATTTTATTTTTAAGGATTGCAACATGAAAATGCTATTTTTAGCCCCTGTCTTAGCATGTAGTCTTGCTTTTGGTGCTGATGTGATCGCAAAAGATGCGAACATAACACTTGATGGCAAAATGATTGGTAAGATCGAAGTTTTAACGCCAGTTGAGGTTATAGAAAAAGGTGAAAAGACGAGCAAGATAAAGGTTAATGGTGTAGTTTCAACGAACTATTTAGCCCAGCTTCAAAGAAGCATAGAAGATCCGGAAGTTTTTATTGCTTTTAATGATGAAAGTGGGACAAATTTTAAAAAAGTAAAAGATCTTGAAGATGACTACGGCGAGGTTTGGTACCAAGCTGAGGGCGTTTACGAAGTGCCAAATGACGCACTTGGTGGCGATACAAAAAAGCTTTACGTAAAAGCACAACAAATTTACGAAGAGACTTGTTCTGCATGTCATAGACTTCATGAGCCAAATAGCTTTACAGCGGCTCAGTGGCCAGCAAATTTAGCTGGAATGGTCGATGCAAAATTTGTAGCACTAGACGAAACTGACCTAAATTTAGTGCTCAAATACTTACAACACAATGCCAAAAAAGTAAAATAAATTTTTCATAAGGGAGAAAATATGAAAAGACGAGATTTTATAAAATTTTCTGCGCTTGCAGCCACTGCGGCACAAGCAAGTAGGATTGAAGGTGTGACAAAAACCATTTTTGACCAAAAGAAAACTTTTGGAGCAAATAGATTTGGTCTATTTTGGGCAAATACCAACTCAAATCAAATCGTCTCTGCCGATCCATTTGATGGTGATAAATTCCCAAATACAATGAATAACAGTTTGCCAGATCTCATCCAAAATGAAAGTCGCGTACTCTATCCGTACGTAAGAAAAAGCTACTTAAAGGCAAAAGGCGCGGCAAAAAGCGAGCTTCGTGGCAAAGAAGAATTTGTACGTGTTAGCTGGGATACGGCACTTGACCTTGCTGCAAAAGCCTTAAAAGAAAATTTTGACAAATATGGTCCAGAAAGTATTTACGGCGAATGCTACTGGTGGGGTGGCAGTGGTAAGATCAGCTGGGGCAGAACCGTTGGTCACAGGATGCTAAAAGTGCTTGGCGGATACGTCGAAGAGAGCGGTGACTATTCAACTGGAGCTGGGCTTGTCATCATGCCTCACGTCCTTGGAAATAGTGCGGTTTATGATGCTCCTACAAAATGGGAAGCCATGGTTAAAAATGCTAAGAACATCGTATTTTGGGGTACTGACCCGCTTGTAACTGGTCAAATTTCATGGCAACCACCAACACACGATGGTTATCTTGGTATCAAAAAGATAAAAGATGCTGGCATTAAAACTTATAGTGTTTGCGTCTTTAAAAACGACACCACAAGATATCTTGACTCTGAAACTATCATCGTTCGTCCAAACACCGACGTAGCAATGATGCTTGGCATGTGCCACTATCTATATGAAAACAAGCTTTATGATGAGGAATTTATCAAAAAATACACAGTTGGTTTTAATAAATTTAAAGACTATCTGCTTGGCACCACCGACAAAGTGGTAAAAGATATAAACTGGGCTAGTAAAATTTGTGGTGTAAAAGCTGAAGATATCGCTAAATTTGCTACCGTACTCGCAAAAGAGCCAAGTACTATCATCGCTGGCAGATCTCTTCAAAGACAAGATCATGGTGAGATGGGCTTTTGGGGTATCGTAACACTTAGTGCGATGCTTGGCCACATCGGTAAAGAGGGTCTTGGATTTGAGTTTAACCTCTACTACGGAAACGGCAGCACTGATAAGATAGCACCTGCTCTAAAAGGTATCAGCACTAGGATAAGCGAGAAATATGAAAACGTAGATGGTGCTCCGTGGAAAAAATTTAAAAACGTAACCATCCCATCTTCAAGATCAATCGAAGCTTTGCAAAATCCTGGCAAAGAGATAGACTATGATGGTTCTAAGATCAAACTTCCACACATGAGAGTGGCTTACATGGCGTCTGGATCGATGTTTACAAGGCATCAGGACGTAAATAATGCCGTAAAAGCATGGCGTAAATTTGATACTGTTATCACAGCTGAGCCATTTTGGACAAGTACAGCTAAACTAAGCGATATCGTCTTACCAGTGGCACTTGAGGTAGAGAGAAATGACATCAACCAAAGTGTTCCATCGAGCGAATACATCGTGGCTTACAAGCCAGTAGTTGAGCCAATGGGCGAAAGCAGAAGCGACTACTGGATATGCTCACAAATTTGCAAACGCTGGGGCAGAGAAGAGGTCTTTACTGAGGGTAAAGATGAGCTTGGCTGGGCGAAAGAATTTTACGCAGATGCGGTGGAACAAGCCAAAGCACTAGATCTTAAAATGCCAAGCTTTGATGAGTTTTGGAATGAGGGCTATGTCAAATTTGACAAAGACAATGAAGAGACAAAATACTACACAAGACTTAGTGCATTTAGAGAAAACCCACACAAAAATCGCCTTGGCACGCCATCAGGCAAGATAGAGATATACTCTCCAACTATTGCTAAATTTGGCTACAAAGACTTTGCTCCACACTTTGCCTGGATCGAGCCGTTTGAGTGGCTTGGTAGTGAAAAAGCTAAAAAATATCCATTTAGCATTACAACCCCACACTCAAGATATCGCCTCCACTCTCAGCTAAATAACTCAATAATCAGAAACTACGCTGAAGTGAGCGCAAGAGAGCCGATGCTAATAAATACAAACGACGCTAAGAAAAAAGGCATTGCAACTGGTGATGTAGTGAGAGTCTTTAACGACAGGGGCGAAATTTTGGTAGGAGCGCTTGTTACTGACATCATCCCAGAGCGTGTCATCGCTATTTGTGAAGGCGCATGGTACGACCCTGAAGTGCTTGGCGAAAGAAGCCTTTGCAAGCACGGCTGCATCAATGTCCTAACACGCGACAAAGGCACATCTAGTATCGCTCAAAGCAACTGCGGACATACGATACTAGCCGATCTTGAAAAATATAAAGGCGAGATCAAACCAATAACTGCCTTTTCTAAACCAAAAATTTTACAATCTTTGTAGAATTTATATAAATTTAGCCCCCGTTTGGGGGGCTAAATTATTTTTAGGTCATTTATATCTTCAAATTTGATCCTAGTTTTTACAACCATAAGAGTTTTATTTTTGAAATTTACGCCAGAGATTAGTCCGCTAGCACTTGTATAGGTGCAGCCGTCATGATAGCTCACATATACTTCATCAGCTGGCCTTAGCTCGCTTATCTTTTTTAAAATTTCATCGACCTTACTCTCGTCAAGCTCTAGTTTTTCGCATTTTTCTCGCTCTCTTGACCGCAGGGCTCGCTCTAAGGTTGATAGGGGATTAAACGAGCTAAAAATTTTTGCTCTATCTTTACTCGCCACTTTTGTGCCCTCCGATCTTTTTATTTCTATCTTGCCCAGTAGCTTCTGGTAGTAGATCGATCGCTCTTAACACCGAGTTTTTACCAAATTTTTCTTTTATGAGATTTAGGGACTTTAAAACCGCCTTTTCTTTAGTATCATCCTCAAAAAGACTTTGGTGAGTTAGGTTCTCTTTTACTACGTCGTTTGCACTGATGCTAATTTGCCTAATCAGCCCAACATTTTTTATCTTGTTTAAAAGTAGCTCTTCGGCCAAACTCATCAGCACACTTGAGACATTTGTTGGTGTCTTAAACCGAACGCTTGCACGTTGTAGTGGCTCAAGCTTATCAGCAAATTTTATATTTATCGTTATTCCACTTGCCATTACTTCTTTGTTGATCATCCTAAGCGCTAGCCTATCAGCCATCTCTTTTAGTACGACTACCGCCTCGCAACGCTCATAATCTCTTGGTAAAATTTCAGAGCTAAAGTAGGATTTTGTTCTTGGTTTATATGCTTTTATGTCAGCTATTGTCGTTGGCTCTATGCCATTTGCGTGATCTATCGTTATATAGGCATCAACTCCAAAAAAATTCTCAAGTAGGCTTCGCGGAGCATTTGCTATATCTTTCATACAAAAAATTCCATGTTTTTCCAGCTTTAGTCTAGTTTGCTTACCGATACGCCAAAAGTCATCTAGCGGTTGATGCGTCCAAAGACGTTCTTTATAAAGCTGCTCGTCTAAAAATGCAATCCCATCATCACTATGCTTAGCTAGGATATCAAGGGCGATTTTTGCGAGGTATAAATTTGTACCCATGCCACAGGTGGCTGTCACTCCAGTAGTTTTTAAAATTTCATTCATTATCTTTTTGGCTATGGATTTTGCGTCGGTATTATAAAATTTAACATAAGAAGTAAGATCGATAAAGGCCTCATCGATAGAATAGACGTAGATATCGTCTTTTGAGACATATTTTAGATATATCTCATAAATTTTAGCCGCATAGTCGATGTAAAACTGCATTCTAGGTGGTGCAATGATAAATTTTATAGCCTTTGGTATTTCAAAAAGCCTGCATCTATTTTTCACACCTTTTGCTCTAAGAGCTGGGCTAACGGCTAGGCAAACACTTCCGTTGCCACGACTATCGTCAGCCACGACTAGGTCGGCTTTAAACGGATCAAGCCCTCGCTCCACGCACTCAACTGAGGCGTAAAAGGACTTTAGATCAATGACGGCATAAAATTTTTGTACTTCGTTTTTCATGGAGTGATTATAGATGAAAATTAGTAAAAGTTCGTTTTTGAAAAATCGATCTTAAGGCTAAAATTTCTAATAAAAATTTTTTAGAAACAAAATAAGTAAAATGGATAAATTTTACTAGTGGAACTAGGGTAAATGCAATGCACAACGAAGTTAATATAATTGGTTCTACTATCGAAAAAAGTAGACAATCAGGTGTTTATATTGATTTAACAGATAGAAGTGATGTAAATTTTAACAAAGTAAAAGCAACTCTCGTATCAAAAAGAAAAAATAAAAATGGCGAGTCTATGCTTGGAGCTTTTGCTATGCCAACATTTGATAACAGCAATGAAGATGCTAAAATAGATGGCAGAGTTAGAAATTATGGATTTGGTATTTTTTTAAGGCTAAATTTGCCACGTGATTTTTATATCGATCTCATGGCAAAAGCTGGTAGGAGCCAAACAAAGGTTGATGCGAAAGATGTGGATTATAAAATCTCAATGCCATACTACAATGCTAGCTTTGGCGTCGGCAAAAAGATGAAATTTAGTAGTTTTATGCTCGATAGTGGGCTAAACTACGCACTCTCTTATGTCGGTAGCGATGAGGCAGATATCGGACAAAGCATATTAAAATTTAGTAGCGTTACATCAAGTAGAGCTAAAATTTACTCAAAGATAGCCTATGATGCTGGTAAATTTAATCATTATGGAAAAATTAGCGCTGAGTATAAATTTAACACCAAGTCAAAAATAGCGGTGATCCAAGAAGACGAGGAGATCAGCCTAACTCAAAAAGGTACAAGTTCAGAGGTTGAGGTCGGTCTAAGATATACGCCAACTAATGCAACACTCATAAATTTTTGGCATAGCACAATCTTTTGGTAAAAAAGATCAAAGCAGCGCAAAACTTCAGTTTGCTTATAGATTCTAAAAATTTAGTGGCTTTTTGGGCCACTAAATTTACTTATTTTTATAGATTTAGCCGTAAATTTTCTTTAAATTCTCAAGCTTTGTGCTAGTATTTAGCAGTAACATATCGGCGATAACTAGCCTTATCATCGCGGTTGCAACGACGCTTCCTCGTATGCCTATGCATGGATCATGCCTACCTCTTAGCTCAAAATCTACCACTTCGCCAGCTAAATTTAGCGTCTTTTGCTCTTTAAATATCGAAGGTGTTGGCTTAAAATGGCTCTTTAGCACGATCTCAGCACCACTGCTTATACCCCCAAGTATGCCACCAGCGTTGTTGCTTAAAAAGCCAAGCTCGTCCATCTCGTCGTTGTTTGCTGAGCCAAGCATAGAGCTTACATTTACGCCAGCGCCGATCTCTACGGCTTTTACTCCGTTTATGCCCATTAAAGCAGCTGCCAAAGCGCTATCTAGCCTATCGTAAAGTGGCTCGCCAAGACCAGCTGGCACGCCTCTAGCCACGCTTAAAACCACAGCTCCGACGCTATCGTGCTCGCTTCTAGCTTTATTTACCGCCTCTTTCATCGCCTCTTCGTTGCCAAGGGCGTAAATTTGCGAATTTTGGGCAAAAGCAAAATCAATCTTGTCGCTAATCGCCTTGCCAATGCCAAGCACAGCGCTTAAAACTTCTATCTTAAATTCATTTAAAAGTAGCTGTGCAAATGCCCCACCAGCAACCCTAGCTGCTGTCTCTCTCGCACTTGCACGCCCGCCACCTCTGTGATCTCTGATGCCATATTTTTTAAAATAGGTAAGATCAGCATGCCCTGGGCGGAAAATCTCACGTAAATTTTCATAGTCGTTTGACTTTTGGTTGTTGTTAAAAATGGCAAAACCTATCGGCGCGCCAGTGCTCATGCCATCAAAGACGCCACTAAAAATTTCTATCTTATCAGACTCATCTCTTGCCGTTGTGAAGCTACTTTGTCCGGGGCGACGCTTATCAAGCTCGCTTTGTATGAAATCTGCATCGATCTTTATCCCAGCCGGCAGCCCGTCTATCACGCCACCTATCGCCACCCCATGGCTCTCGCCAAAGCTAGTTAAGGTTAGTTTTTTGCCAAATGTATTCAAAATTTATCCTATTTTTTGATTTTTTCTAGTGCAATTTTTGCTGCGAGCTGTTGGGCTTGCTTTTTGGAGCTTCCAACGGCACGTGAAATTTCTTTGCCATTTAGTAGCAAGGCTATCTCAAATTCTTTCTTGTGATCAGGGCCAAAAGAGCCTATGAGCTCGTATGTTGGTATGACGCCAAGGGTTGCTTGAGTGACCTCTTGAAGGGCGGTTTTGTAGTCCTTTTCAAGGTGTGCAAAGTCGATCTTTGGGTAGCAAAGCTCAAGCAAGGCGATCGAAATTTCTCTAACTTTATCAAGTCCAGCCTCTAGGTAGATAGCGCCCATCACAGCTTCAAATGCGTCACTTAAAATGCTATCTTTCTCGCGGCCGCCGTTGTTTTCTTCAGCCGTACTTAGCCTTAAAAATTTACCCATTTTTAGATGCCTTGCCATATTTGCAAAGCTTTTTTCATTTACAAGTGCGGCTCTTAGCTTGCTCATGTCGCCCTCTGCGATCTTGTTAAATTTCTTAAAAAGATACTCAGCCACGAGCAGATCCATCACCGCATCGCCCAAAAACTCGAGCCTTTCGTTATTTAGAGCCTGCTTTGTGCTCTTGTGTGTTAGCGCCTCTTCTAAAAGTGCAGTTTTTTTAAATTTATATCCAAGATTCTTTTCAAATTCTTCTAAAATTTTCATCTTTCATTCTCATCTTTTATTTTTAATGCCTCATCTCTTGCCATCTGGTCGCATTCCTCGTTTTCAGGGTGTCCAGCGTGCCCCTTAACCCAGCTTGCCACGACTTTGTGAAGCTTTGAAATTTCTAAATACTCCTGCCAAAGCTCGACATTTTTTACATTTTTAAAATTTCTCTTTTGCCAGTTAGAAAGCCACTCATTTATGCTATTTACCACGTATGAACTATCGGTAAATAGCCTCACCTCACAAGGCTCTTTTAGTGCTTTTAATCCCATTATCGCAGCTTTTAACTCCATTTGATTATTTGTCGTATATGCCTCTCCGCCACTTGCTTTTTTCTGCGCTTCGTTAAATCTCAATATATACGCCCAGCCGCCAGCTCCAGGGTTTCCAAGGCACGAGCCGTCGCTAAAAAGTGTTACTATCTTCACTTGGTTTTTCTGTGATGTGGGATAAAATTTTAACACTTCCTAACTCGTGGCAGACTGGACATCGGTAAAAATGCATAGGAAATGAGTTTTTGCAGCTCTTGCAAACGTAGTTAAAGCTTAGCCCAGCCGCGTCAAATTTAGCGTCTTTTAGTTTTTTGATGACGTTTAGCTCAAAGCCATAAATTTCACATGGCTCATCTATATCGCCCTTTGCGTAAAAGAGTGATTTGTACTTTGGATCGCTTAAATTTATAGGCGTTTTTAGGTTGTAAAGCAGATCGATCACATCTTCAAAACGAGCAAAATCTTTTAAATTTTCTAAATTTTCATTGTGCCTTATAAAAAGCACCAAGATCATGCGTTTTAAAAGCTCAAAATTTTGGCTAAGACGAGAGAGAACTTCTATCTTTTCATTAAAGCTTAAATTTCTATCATCAAGCGTGCTGATAGCCTTAATATAAGCTTTTTGATCTTTTACATTTACTCCAAGCTCTTCAAGCGAATTTAGTGCATAAAGTGCTTCTTTGTAGTTTTTGAGCTTCTCATCTATCATTGTCAGAAAACGAAGTGCGATGACATTTCTAGGACTTAGCTCGAGTGCCTTTTCAAAAACCTCACTAGCCTTTTTTAAAAAGCCAGCCTTAAAATAGACCTCTCCAAGCTCGTTTAGGATAAATTCTTTCTCATTTTTGTCTCTAGCTTTGCCAAGGGCGATCAGATAGATGCTAATAGACTTTTCAAAGTCGCCATTTTTGGCGAAAGTTTGCCCTAGCATACAAAGGCTTTGAGCGTCTATCTCCGGACTTTGTAGCATCTGTTTATGCTCGTCGCTTATGCCATCTTTGCTGTCAAATTTTCTTATAAATTTTTCAATGCGTTTTTTCTCATCTTTGCTTGAAAAGATACCCCAGGCATAGCTTAGTGCGGCTATCATCAATATAATGCTAAATAAAATAATAAGGCTAAATATCGGATCTCTATGCCCAATGAAAAAAATATCCACGCTCATACTTTGTAATAAAATTTTACTTTAATTATAACAAAGCAGTTGTATAATTTTGCTTATGATAGATCCAAAATCCATTGAAAAGCTTAAAAATCAAATCGATATCGTTGACATTATAGAGTACTTTGTGCCAGTCAAAAAAATGGGAGCAAACTACAAATGCGTCTGCCCATTTCATGACGACAAAAATCCTAGTATGAGCATAAGTCAAAGCAGGCAAATTTTTCACTGTTTTGCTTGTAAGGCTGGCGGAGATGCGATTAAATTTGTAATGGATTATGAGAAGCTTACCTATCCAGAAGCTATCGAGAGAATAGCTAGCCTTGTAAATTTTAGCCTTGAATACACAAGCGATAAACTTCCAACACAAAAAGAAAATAAGCACATTTTAGAAAAGGTAAATGCCTTTTATAGGAGCGAATTTTTCAAGCATGAAGCCGCTGTGAGGTATATATATTCACGTGGCATAAATGATGCGATGATCGAGAAATTTGAGCTTGGTTGGGCTGGGGATAGTGCTAGTACTATTAGGCTTTTACAAAATGAAAATATCGAGCCAAAAGAGGCACTTGAGGTCGGTATCGTAAAGCAAAACGAGAAGGGAATTTATGCTAGTTTTATCGAGCGTATTACATTTCCCATATATGCACATACGGCAAAATTAGTTGGCTTTGGTGGTAGAACGATCTCGGATCATCCTGCAAAATATGTAAATTCTCCTCAAAGCATAGTTTTTGACAAGTCAAAGCTACTTTACGGCTACCACTTAGCTAGGCAAAGCATCTTTGAAAAGAAGCAGATCATCATCACAGAGGGTTATTTAGATGTCATCATGCTTCATTTTGCAGGCTTTACAAACGCTGTTGCCGTACTCGGAACCGCACTTACAACTAATCACTTACCACTTTTAAAAAGAGGAGAGATAAGTGTAGTTCTTTGTTTTGATGGTGATGGAGCTGGTATAGGTGCAGCTATAAAATCATCTCGCCTTTTGGTTCAAAACGAGATAGACGGAAGTGTTGTTATCATAAAAGATGGTGCAGACCCTGCAGATATGGTTTTTGCAGGTAGAAGCGACGAGCTAAAAGAGATGTTTGGTTCTGGTACTGAACTTGGAGAGTTTTACATCGAGCAAATTGCCAAGAAATACGACATATCACGCCCAGTACAAAAGCAAAAGTGTTTAGAAGAGATAGTGGAATTTACAAATTCTCTAAAGCCAATAATCGCAAAAAGTTATGAGTCGTTAGTCGCAAATTTGCTCAAAATAGAGCTAAATACTTTTAGCCTTCATGGACAAAGATATATAAATAGACAAGATCAAAATTTTACAAATGCTACAACGACAAATAAACAAGTGGCTCAAAAAAAAGATAAAACTGATATTTTGGAATTTAGCGTTTTAAAGAGCATGCTTGCAAATAAAAATTACGAAACTATCGTTTTAAACGAGCTCGAGGAGAAATTCTTCTTGCATCATAAAGATTATTTTCAGGCTGTTTTATTGCCAAATATTGAAGATAACGCGGTACTTGTTAGAGAAATTTATGTTGATGAAAGCTCAAATGTAGCTTCTAGTGAAGAGAGCCTTAAAGAGGCCATTTTAAAGCTAAAACTAAAATACTATGAGAAGTTTCGCGAAGATACTAGAAAATCACAAAAACCAAATAAAATCGAAATAATGCAAAAAATTTCAGAGATTATTAAAGGCTTACACAACAAACTACAAAAAAATTAGATTTAAAAATTTAACACTTATTCAGCTTTAAATCATAAAACTAAATGTAAAATGTTCAAAGTAATAAATGTTTTTAAGATTAGTTTTATTTTTAAGGATTTATTATGATAAATTTTAAAAGATTTGAGGCGAATTTTAATGCTATAAGCAGATTTGGAGCATTAAAAGGTGGAGGGCTAACAAGGCTTGCATTTAGCAAAGAAGACTTGGAAGCTAGGAATTTTCTTATAAATTTAATAGAAGAAAATGGCTTTAAACTTAAAATTGACAATGTTGGCAATATCTTTGCCGTCTATGATGATGGCTGTGATCAAGGTGAGAAGCCAGTTTGCGTAGGCTCTCACATAGATAGCGTGCCAAATGGCGGCTTTTATGATGGTACGCTTGGCGTTATGGCTGGACTTGAAGCATTAACCTCGATAAAAGAGGCTGGCATTAAGCTAAAGCGTCCGCTTTGGCTAATAAATTTTTGCTGTGAAGAGTCAAGTAGGTTCAAGACAGCGACCATTGGCAGCAAGATAATAAGTGGCAAACTTGGTCTACAAAGGCTTCATGAATTAAAAGACGAAGATGGCATTTCGCTTTTTGAAGCGATGAGTAAATTTGGACTTGATCCACAAAATTTAAATGATTCTCTTTTAAAAGAACACTCACTTCATTCATATTTAGAACTTCACATTGAACAAGGTCCAGTGCTTGAGCGAAGCGGCATAAGTGTTGGTGTAGTAAGCGGTATCGCCGCTCCTATAAGATTTGAGATTATTATTCATGGTAAGGCAGATCACAGCGGTGCAACGCCGATGAATATGCGTAGTGACGCGCTGCTAGCTGCTTCACACATCATAATCGCTACCAATAAATTTGCTAAAAATAAAAAAACAGCTGTGGCTACTATTGGTTACACACATGCAAAACCAGGCGTTTTAAACGTCGTACCAGGCGAGGCAAGGCTTGGAGTTGATCTAAGAGATATTGATAAGACAAGCCTAGAAGAGCTAAATTTAGAGCTTAGAAATTTTATAAAAGAGCTAAGTGGTGAGCTAAATTTTAGTTATGAGATAAGAGAACTAAGTAGTGATGAGCCAGTAAAACTTAGCGAGCATGCTATAAATTTACTAAGCGAAGAGGCTGCTAAACTGGGCATAAAAACGCTTACTTTGCCAAGCGGAGCTGGACACGATGCGATGAATCTAACAAAACTTGCAAGTAGCGTTGGCATGCTTTTTATACCTTGCGTTGGTGGTATCAGTCACAATATAGCAGAAGCTATAAATTTTGATGATGCTTTCAAAGCTACACAAATTTTAACAAATGCACTAATTAAACTATCAAATGAATAAGGAGAAATCTATGGATAAGATAGCAAATTTGGCTCTTTCTTTAAAAGATGAGCTGATCAAGGATCGCAGGTATTTTCACTCGCATCCAGAGACTGGCTGGTTTACATTTTTTACAACCGCCGTACTAGCAAAGAGACTTAGCGATCTTGGTTATGAAATAAGCCTTGGTGACAAAGTCGTTAAAGCTGATGCAAGGCTTGGTCTTGGCTCAAAAGAGCAATGTGAAAAAGCAATAGAAAGAGCCAAAAAGCTCCTAAGTCCTGAAGAGGCAAAATATCTTCCTTATATGAAAGATGGACTAACTGGCCTAACAGCCTTTATAGATACGAAAAGGCCTGGTAAATTTACAGCATTTAGATTTGACATTGATAGTGTTGATGTGACAGAGAGTGATGAGCCTACTCACAGACCTTACAAAGAGGGTTTTGGTGCAGATATCGCTGGTATCACGCATGCTTGTGGGCATGATGGTCACATGTCAATAGGTCTTGGTGTGGCAAAGCTTATAGCTGAAAATTTAGATGAGTTTAACGGTAAATTTAAATTTATATTCCAAACAGCAGAAGAGGGCACAAGAGGAGCTGTGGCTATGGAAGCTGCTGGTGTGCTTGATGGTGTAGAGTATCTATTAGGCGGACATATCGGCTTTCAAGCAAAAACCAATAGAGGCATCATCTGTGGAACAAATAAGCTACTTGCAACTTCAAAATTTGACGTACATATCACTGGTCGTTCAGCTCACGCAGCAGGAGCACCTCAAGATGGCGCAAATGCACTTTTAGCCGCATCTCAAATGGCACTAAGCATGCATGGTATCACAAGACATGCAAAAGGCGTGACCAGGATAAACGTAGGCGTTTTAAAAGCAGGTGAAGGTAGAAACGTCATCGCGCCAAATGGCTATCTAGCTTGCGAAACAAGAGGTGAAGACACAAATTTAAATGATTTTATGTATGAAAAATGTATGGATATCGTTAAAGGTGTGAGTGAAATTTATGGCATAGAGAGTAAAGTCGTAAAAACTGGTGGCACAAACGGAGCCGATAGCGACAAAGAAGTAACTGAAATTTTCTATGAAGCAGCAAAGCAAAGTCCATTTATAGATGATGATAAGATCGTAAAAGAACTTGATTTTGGTGCTTGCGAAGATTTTGCTCACTTTATGAGAGCTTTGCAAGATAGGGGCGCAAAGAGCGGATATATGATGATAGGAACAAATTTAAAAGCAGGCCATCACAACTGCAAATTTGACTTTGATGAGGAGTGCTTGGTAGCTGGAGTTGATGTCTATCTAAGATCTGCTTACAAATTAAATGGAGTAA
This sequence comes from Campylobacter concisus, assembly GCF_015679985.1. Taxonomy (NCBI): domain Bacteria; kingdom Pseudomonadati; phylum Campylobacterota; class Epsilonproteobacteria; order Campylobacterales; family Campylobacteraceae; genus Campylobacter; species Campylobacter concisus. The sequence goes on from NZ_CP049239.1 coordinate 29,114, forward strand.
AAAAATGAAAAATGCTTTACTAATCAGTGCTTCAAGCTATCAAGATACTGGCTATTTAAGGCACTGCAAAAACTGGGTTAAGGAATTTTTAGGTGAATGCGGCAAGGAAGAAATTTTATTTATCCCTTACGCTGGAGTTAGGCGAACAAATGACGAGTATGAGCAAAAAGTAATTGATAGATTAAAAAATAGCAATATAAAATCAATCCATCACTACGAGGATAAAATTTCAGCTATCAAAAATGCTAGCAGTATCGCAGTTGGTGGCGGAAATACCTTTATGCTGCTTTACACGCTTTATAAGCTAAATTTGATTGAGCCTATAAAAGAAGCTGTGGCAAATGGCACAAAGTATTTTGGCTGGTCGGCTGGCGCAAACATAGCTGGCAAGACGATGATGACGACAAATGATATGCCTATCATCATGCCAAAGTCATTTGATAGCTTAAATATCTTCCCATATCAGATCAACCCGCACTTCATAAGTGGCAAGCTAGCAGGCCATAACGGCGAGAGCAGGGAGGAGAGGTTGGAGGAATTTTTAATAGCTAATCCAAAAGATACTATCTACGCACTGCCTGAGGGCACAGCTTTGCTTATAGCGGACAACGAGGCTGAGGTCATAGGACATAGTGAAATTTTAAAATTTGAGTATCAAAAAGAGATAGAAAAAATAGAGGTTGGAACTAAATTTAAAATCTAAACAAGGAGAGAGGTATGGAAACATTTAAGCTAATTGCTGCCATTCTTGGCATTGCAGCTGTTGTGGCACTTCTTGTCTTAAAAAAAGAGACAAGAACGGTGCTAATAGGTGTTGGTTTGGTGCTTTGTATAATCGCACTAAAACCGATGGGGGCACTAAGTGCTTTTACTGACTATATGACTAAAGCAGGGCTTATAAAGGCGATTTGTGCCAGTATGGGTTTTGCGTTTGTTATGAAATACACGATGTGCGATAAACACCTTGTTGCGCTTCTTACAAAGCCACTTAAAAATGTGGGTTTTATCTTGATCCCCGCAACAACCGTGCTAACTTATTTTATAAATATCGCTATCCCTTCAGCTGCAGGATGTTCCGCTGCTGTTGGTGCAACGCTTATACCGCTTCTAATGGCTTCAGGTATCCGCCCAGCTATGGCTGGTGCTGCTGTTTTTGCGGGTACATTTGGTGGAGTCTTAAGCCCGGGATCGGCTCACAACGTCTATGTAGCTGATCTTGTTAAAAAAACGGTTGAGGGCTATACGGTTCAAGATGTCATAAAAGTGCAAATTCCAAGTGCATTTACTGCTCTTGTTATCGTAGTGATCGCATTAGTTGTTGTTGCGATATTACTTAAAGACTATCAAAAAAATACAAATTTTACTCTTGAAAGTAGTGCTGCTAGCGAAGAGAAACCGCTATTTAAAGTAAATTTCATCTACGCCATTATGCCTCTAGTTCCACTTGTTATCTTGGTTATTGGCGGAACAAGCCTTGCGAAAGATTATAGCTTTCTTGCGTGGACAAAGATGGGCGTTGCTGAGGCAATGATACTAGGTGCCATCATAGCTATCTTTGCTACGCTTACAAATCCGCAGAAGATCACAAAAGAATTTTTTAACGGAATGGGCCACGCTTATGCCGATGTTATGGGTATCATCATCGCAGCTGGTGTCTTTGTCGCTGGCTTAAAGGCATGTGGAGCCGTTGATGTGGTCATCGCATGGCTAAAAACAGATCAAAGTTACGTTAAATTTGGCGGAACGTTTGTGCCATTTATCATGGGTATAGTTACAGGTTCAGGCGATGCTGCTACATTTGCATTTAACGAAGCTGTCACAACAAATGCCGCTGCACTTGGCTTTGAACAAGACAAGCTTGGTATGGCAGCAGCTATTGCTGGTGCTTTAGGTAGATCAGCTTCTCCGATTGCCGGTGCTGCTATCGTTTGTGCAGGCATTGCGATGGTTAGTCCAGTTGAAATCGCTAAAAGAACATTTTTAGGTATGTTTATCTCTGTTGTGGCGATCGCATTTTTTGTCATCTAAAAGGATAAAAAATGGATATCGTAGAGAGATTTTTAAACTATACAAAATTTAACACCACAACAAATAAAGAGAATGGATTAAAAGGCGTCATGCCTTCTAATCCAACCGAGTATGAGCTGGCTCGTTTTTTAAAAGATGAGCTCAGCTCGCTAGGTATAAAAGATATCATTTTGCAAGACAATGCTATCTTGATAGCAAAAATTCCTGCAAATTGCGAAAATGCTCCAAGTATCGCCTTTTTTGGGCATTTAGATACAAGTAGTGAGCAAAAAAATGATACTAAAGCCAAGATAGTAAAATACACAGGTGGCGACATCTGCCTAAACGAAGAACAGGGAATTTATCTAAAATTTAGCGACAATCCAGAGCTTAAAAAATACGTTGGTGACGACATAGTCGTGACTGATGGCACTAGCTTGCTTGGGGCTGATGATAAGGCGGCGATCGCAAGTATCGTAAATATGGCTAGCTATTTTATGCAAAATTCTGAGATTAAGCACGGCAAGATCGTGATCTGCTTCGTGCCAGATGAAGAGCAGGGCTTGCTTGGTGCAAAAGCACTTGATGTAAATTTGCTGGGAGCTGATTTTGGCTACTGCCTAGACTGCTGCGAGATAGGCGAGCTAATATATGAAAACTGGAACGCGGCTGACTGCACGATGGTCTTTAAAGGCGTTTCGGCTCATCCGATGAATGCAAAGGGCAAGCTTGTAAATTCGCTACTTCTTGCGCATAAATTTATCTCGCTTTTGCCAGGCGGCGAAGTGCCAGAGTGCACCGAGGGCAAAGAGGGCTATTTTTGGGTAAAAGAGCTTAGCGGAAACAGCGCAAAAACGACGCTCAAGATCGACATAAGAGAATTTGACGAGGCGAAATTTCAAAAAAGGCTTGAGTTTTTAAGCGATATGGCAAATTCTTTTAACAAAATTTATGGAGAGCGTTGTGAAATCACGCTAAAAACACGCTATGAAAATGTCTTTAAATTTTTAAAAGATGAAAACTCACTGCCTATAAAATTAGCAAAAGATGCCTTTAGTGAGCTAAATATCACGCCAAATATAAAGCCTATGCGTGGTGGATATGACGGCGCTGTGATATCTGCAAAAGGTGTGCCAACGCTAAATTTATTCACAGGGGCAAATAACTTTCACTCCGTCTTCGAGTATTTGCCAGTTAGCAGTCTAAAAGCCGCGAGTGAAGTGATTAAAAAAATCGTAATTAACACTGCTAAATAAACTTCATAAAAGCCTAGATTTAGTAAATTTAGGCTTTAAATTTTACTTTCAGGATAAAAATGAAGGCTTTAGCTTTGTTTAGCGGAGGGCTTGATAGCATGCTCTCAATTAAATTAATAAGCGATCAAAACATCGAAGTGGTCGCACTTTATATGGATACCGGATTTGGCGTAGATGAAGAAAAACATGAAATTTTAAGACGCCGTGCCGCTTTGGCTGGAGCTAGCTTAAAAGTGGTTGATATGAGAAATGAGTATCTTCGTGACGTGCTTTTTAACCCAAAGTACGGCTACGGCAAGCAGTTTAATCCATGCATCGACTGCCATGGTTATATGTTTAAAACAGCTCTTAATATGCTAAAAAGTGAAAATGCAAATTTCATCATCACGGGCGAAGTTTTGGGTCAAAGACCGATGAGTCAGCGAAGAGATGCACTCTTTCAGGTTAAGCGCCTAGCTGATGACGAGGATGATCTGGTGCTTCGTCCGATGTGCGCTAAGCTCTTGCCACCAACTAAGCCAGAGCGCGAGGGCTGGGTTGATAGAGAGAAGCTGCTTGATATAAGCGGGCGCGATAGAAAGCCGCAGCTTGCTTTGGCAAAGGAAATTGGCTTTGAGGACTTTGCAACGCCTGGAGGTGGATGTTTGCTAACGATCGAGAGCTTTGCTGTGAAGATAAAGGATTACCTAAATTTTGATAAAGAGATGCGAGATATCGATGTGACGTGGCTAAAGCTTGGTAGGCATCTGCGCTTGCCAGATGGTGCAAAAATGATAATAGGTCGTGACGAAAGCGATAATAACGCACTTTTAGCACATCCAAACGATAAATTTGATCAAGTAAAATTTAAAGAGAGCGATGACATCGTAGGAGCCGTTAGCTTCATAAGCAAAAACGCTAGTAAAGCTGATAAAGAGCTAGCTGCAAGGCTTGCATTAGCTTATACAAAAGCAAGCAGAGAAAATAAATTTGAAGTTAGCATCGATAGCGAGAAATTTAGTATCACACCTGAGGATAAATCTCTAGCTCAAAATTATTTCGTAAAATAGACGTTTTGTCGATTCTTGGTGCTTTTACTTTGTGTTTGTAGATAAAGATGGTTTTTATCTACAAATAAGTTTAAAAATTATATAATCCGAAACTTATTTTAAAGTGTCACGGTAGCTCAGCTGGTTAGAGCGCTGGTCTCATAAGCCGGAGGTCGGGAGTTCAAGTCTCCCCCGTGACACCATAAATACCTAAACTACGATGTTTCTACAATATTATATTGCAGTCACCTTTCATGAAATATAGCTTAATGTTTGTAGCAAAATAAAATTTTATGTAGCAAATTCTTAAGCTTGCAGTAATTTTAACACGTTTTTGTAAAATTTTTAAAAAACAAGTAAAATTTTTTAACGAATAATCTACTATAATACAATCTGTCACTTTGCCGGGTTAAATTTTTATCATAGTTTAAATAAAATAAGTATAGATGTATAGTAGAAATGGCGTTTGTAGCTATTGAATATTGGCTAAAAAATATTTTTGATGATTATTATACATTCATACCCCTAGCGATAAAACACAAAATGGAGATAGGCTGCATAAGCATCACGAGATCCTGCGTATGTCAAATACTGGCTACCATTTATAAAGATAAAAGAGTCAGAGTATTTAAAGGCAAAATTTGAGAATTTGTTTGGAGAGTATTTGGTGCGCAATTGATGATGATGCAATAATTTTTATTTGGTAATTTTAAGATATTTGTTTCGATTCCTCATATAAATACTAGCATTAAGTAATTCATAAGTATTTTTATGCTATACAATCAATTATAAGCAAAAACCCCTTGATATATCGTGCTTTTTAAAACATAAAATCATTTTTTTATTCTACTTACTATCAAATTCATTGACTCGACTATAAAAAAAGATTATAATGCTCACAATTTTTAAAAACAAAATATTTTAACCAAAGGAGGTTAAGATGATCAAAATTAGTTAAAAGTAGAGGCTCCATTTAAGTAATTAAAGGAGAACCTCTACGATAGGTTCTAAGCACTCCTATTGTAATAGTTCTCTACTTTTAAACTACTTAAATAAAAACCTATCAACAACTACCATATTAAAACAATGGGCACACTATAGGTATGCCCATTTGGTGAGATAGCTATTGCTGTCTTTGTAAAATTTAAAAAGCTATAGGAGAAAAATATGGCTAATAAAAAAATGCTTTTAAATGATTTAAAAGCTATCAGAAAAAATAAAATAAAACAGGAGATTAAACAAGCATGCATTGAAGCCTTGTTTCCACAAAAAGCTACGATCAAAGAGTGCAGGCTAGTAATCGAAGATCGTTTTGGTATCAAGCTATCAAATAATGAGTTTTCCAAATGGAAGAAAGAATATGAGGCAAAAAATGCAAACCAACCCTCTGATGCATGTCATATTCTCGGTTCCAAAGAAGACGAAAAAAACGATGAGGAACTAAGCAATGGCACTAACAATCAAGAGTAGTGATACAGCAGTTGCGGCAAACGCAGTAATTGCTCTACAAGAACATATCGAAATTGGTAATAAGGTTAGTGAAAATATTAGAAATAATATTGAACTTTTTAATCAAGCCGCAGATAGCTTTGATAAAAGCTTTAAAGAAAAAATAGAACTTATAGAGCAAGGAGGTATTGAACTTATAAATGCAACAAAAGAGATCCAAAACAACTTTAAAAATACTCTAAAAGGTGCAGACAAAACTATATCGAAGATCAACTCATCTTTTAGCTCTTTAATGAAGAAGATAGTATCTGCATTAATTGCCTTTGTATTTATAGAAGTGATCTTCTTTTTTGGCTACATGTTTTATGATAGCCATAAGACAAATGAAGCCAAATCTACACTACAAAGTAGGCTAGATAAAGCACTTTATGATGTGTCTAATCTTCAAGGCTTTATCATCCATATCTACAACCAAGATAGTCAAAAAGCTAGCAAAGATTTTACTAAATGGCTAAACAAAAATGGTGACGGCAATGTTCAGTAGTAAGCAAATTTTTCTAATAGCAAGACACATACAATGTATGACACTTCGTTTTCATACCTTGTATAATCTTGCTCTGCCGAGGGCCACAATGCGAGATATAAGAAGCGTTAAAACGCTTCATCTCGCTAACACATTTTATGAAAGGATATCATATGTCAAAAAATGTCAAGGATAAGGTGCTCTCCGCAAGGATCACTTATCAACAATACGATAAGCTATCTAAAATAGCTCTAGAGTTAGATATGTCAAGATCAGAAATCATTTCCTATCTTATAGATAATGGCACTGTAAATTCTGAATCCATAAAAAAGAAAGAGCTAGATTCGGCAATCATTACATATTTTGCTAGACCTTTTAGCAACATCAATCAAATAGCAAAGAGACTAAATATAGCTTATAAGACTAGTGGTAATATAGGCTTAGAAGTGATACTGCGAGCACAAGAAGATTTGTACAAAATTCAATCAGTCCTAACTGAAATTTTAAGCCTAATAAGGAGTAGCTATGATAGTTAAGATCTCAAAGGGAGAAAAAGGCGTAGCTGATTATTTAAAAACTGGTAAGAAAAGAGATTCAAAGCTAACTAGAGATGAAAAAGATGATAGATTGCCACTGGCTGGAAATTTAGATCTTATCGAGATGTCTGAAAGGCACCAGAGCAAGAAAAAGAATAAGAAATATAACTACTATCATATATCCTTGTCATTTACTTCAGAGGAGTGGAACAAGCTATATGAAAGTGGCAATATAGATGATCTTATAATGGATTTTTTGAAGCTCACTTTCCCAAATCACGACATAGATGAGCTACTTTTTTATGCTGAAGCTCATCTGCCTATAATCAAAGAAGAGCCATATATTCCTCGTCCAGAAGGGGCGCTAGAAAACAGAGTATTGAATAAAAAACATAAAAATGGCGAACCGCTAAAAAGAGAGCCTCATATTCATCTAATAGTCTCTTTTGAAAATATGAAATTTACTCATAGTGTAAAAACTGGTGGAGCTATATATGCAAAAGGTGCATCCAAGCAACAAGCAAAAGCTGTTATGGCTAAATCAGTAGAGAAATTTAAAAGAGTGGTTAATGACATCTTATCTAACAAGTATGGATTAAATAATATAGAGCCTTTAGGCATGGGTGAAGACCAACTAGAAAAACAATATGAAAGCTTTAAAAGTGCAGCACAAAAGGTTAGGAAAGGCAAAGAAAAAGATACGCAAATGAAGATAGAAACAGATGTAGTTATCGAGCCAAAAGCTAATACAAAGGAACAAAACATAAGTGTTGAAGAGCTGCTAGCTGATGCTAGAAATTCTACAGCTGATTATCTATTAAGAATGATAGAAGAAGATGAGAGTTTCAAAAAAGACTATTATGATAGAGCAAAGAGGCTTAATGCAGTGGATATAAGAGAATTTTTGCCTATGATCAATGCAAAATTTAATATCACCGCAAAACCTGAAATGGTAAATGATAAATATAAAGTAAGTGTAGATGGGTTTAAGGGAACTTATAATCTAACTGATCTAATGTGCAAGATAGTCTATAATGGCAGAAAAGGAGCATTATTTCATGTAGTTAATGAACTAGAGCAAATGCTTATAGAGCTTCAAGCTAATAAAAATGAGCCAAAGATAACATTAAGTGTAAGTAGTGACTTTAACACGCCAAATAAGGACCCAAAAGCTCAAGTGCTAAATAGCTGGAAAACGATACGAATAGAGCCATATAACCTAAAATCGGTACTTAAAAACTATTCAGCTATATCAGTGGCAAGTTTTAAGAATAAAAATGAAGAAGATAGCGGTATTGATGGCATAACTCCTACACTTATATATGATATATATAGCCCCAAATTTACTATAAATGATGCTCAAAATTTACTGCAAAGCAAAGGGATAAAAGGCTTCATGTACCCAACCAGCTATCAAGCACCGGATACAAAAGTAGAGAAATTTAAACTCATCATACCCACAACAAAGGCTCCAAGCTTAAATGAATATGATAAATACATAAAAGAGATAACAAGAGAGCTTGGGCTATATAACATAGTAAATAACCAGAGCCTATATCCTAGTAAATTTCACTACACTCCAGTGCCAGGATCTGAACTTGTAAGCATTAGTGGAAAAACTTTGGATAATACAAGAGCCATTGAAGAGGCTGGTTTAAAAACAGATATTAATAATATGGATGTTAAAGCCTTAGAGGAAAATTTACAAAAACTAAGAATATATGAGCTTAGCTGTGAGCCAAAAGATACCAACTCACATATTAAAAGAACAAGCTACCAAGCTATATCATCAAAGATTCCGATAAAAGAGTTAATAGAATACTTTGACGAGAGTACTGTGCTTAAAGAATATAAAAATCATCAAATACTTTCTAGCAATAGCAGCAGATATCTTTACTTGCCAGAAGAAAATACAGTCTACTCCTTTAGTCAAAATAGACTCTATACTCCGTATATCTATATCAGAGATAAATTTTATGAAGCGGCTAGAAAGATAAAAACTGGGTTTTATGATGATGATCTCATTAAAAAGTTAGGTATTACACAAAATGAATATGAAGGCTTCGTAAAAGCTATTGATGGCCATTTAGATATAAATAGATACTACTTAGCTTTTATAAATAGAACTGAAAGCTTTAAAAAATACCTGCCAGACATAGTTAGAATTAACTATAAATGCTTAATTTATAATATAAAAACCTATATGAAAGATTGGCAAGATATGCAAGGATTTAATAAGCTAAAGAAGTGTTATAAAGCAGATAAGATCTCTCTAGCAAATGATCATATATCATTTGGCTCACTAAAAATAACAAAGCAAGAGTTATATGGTCAAGGACTTGATAGTAACTTTGGAGCAGAGCAAACAAAACAACCATCAAGTATGATAGAAACCAAAGAATGGAATGTGAAGTCAGGGCATGATAGTTTGGAGAGATAGACTATTATGAGCTGTTATAGAAGCCAAATTATTAGCCATCTCTCACCCCATAAAACCAAATGGCAGTGCAAACATATCATCATCTAGCTTCATAGCCGTATCTCCAGCATAAAAAACTATGCCCTTATCAAATTTACTTTGTAAATTTTCTTTTAGATGGTAGATATGTTTAAAGTCATCTTTGCTGATAGTTTTTGAGGATTTGACCTCTATGGCTATGAGTCTGCCCGATATCTCAAGGATAAAGTCTATCTCTTTTTGATCGCTCGTTCGGTAGTAGTATATATTCGCTCGTTTTTTGCTACTTGTATTTGCCTTTAGTAGTTCATCAAATACAAATGTCTCATATATGGCACCTTTATATGAAGAATTTGCAAGATCTTGAGCTGATGAAATTTGAAGTAAGTGTGCCAGCACCCCTGTGTCGGTAGCAAAAATTTTAGGAGTTTTTATGAGTCTTTTTAGAGCGTTGTTAAAGTATGGCTGAAGCTTTTGGATCTGATAAGTATGCTCAAGCACGCTAAAATAGCTATCAAATGTCTTATTATCAAGCCCAGACTCTAAACATAGCTCGTTTTTGTTAAAGATATTGCCACTTCTTAGCATACATAGGCGGTACATAGTGATAAATTTATCCATATTTCTGATGTTGCCTATCTCTTTGGCGTCTGATTCTATATATGTTCTTATGTATGAGCTAAACCAGAGATATTTTGATTTTTCAGAGCTTATCTTTGTGATCTCTGGATAGCCGCCATTTATGATCTTCTCAGATAAGCCGTCGTTGTCGTATTTCCTCAATGCAAGATGGCTTATATCGCCACTTAAAATATCTATCAAATTTTCATCACTATAGCTTAACTCTTTTTGAGAAAGCGGGTAGAGTTCCACTATGCCTATCCTGCCAGCAAGTGAGTCTGATATATCTTTAAAGCCTTTTAAATTTGCAGAGCCAGTTAATATGAACTGACCGTTTGTTCTGTTTTTATCTACAAATTCTTTTATAGCTAAAAGCAGTATGGGAACTCTTTGTATCTCATCTATCACGATAGGCTTACTACAGTGTTCTATAAAGCCTTTTGGGTCGTTTCTTGCGGATTCATATATATTAATATCGTCAAGCGTTACGTAATTTGGTATATCTAAATTTAATGCAAGGGTTGATTTGCCAACTTGCCTAGCTCCGCTTATCAAAAGCACAGGAAAGCTTTTCATATACTCTTTTATCTCATCAGCTACGGCTCGTTTGATGTACATAGTATTTTATCCTTAAATATTTAGGAGTATAATACTACAATATATATAAATTTACAAGGATGGTTTGGTTAAGATAATTGTATATTTAAATTTAATTCGAACTAAAACTGGCAAGATTAAGTCAGTCACTGTGATTTTCCATCACACTGAGTATTTTATTGGTAGAGTTTTAAGCAATATCACCTCAGATTTTCATATTGACAAATGGTGGCCAAATTTTACCTCAAAAGGAGCAGCACAATAACCATTTTTGGAATATTGCACAGGCTCTTTTATATTGCGACCTAACTTCCCAATAAATTTTTACCTCATAACTTTATCCAGTAGTGATTTATAGCTATCCACTACGTCATAGACCACGCTATCGTTGCTTATAGCCTTAAAATGCTCCTTTGCGCAGTGGATTTTGGACTCTTCGACTTGGCGAAGCTGCATAGAGTTCATAGACCCTTTAGTCTCCGCGACAAAATAAATGTACTTGATATCACCCTCATAAAATGCAATCGCCCTAAAAAGACAAACCTCTCCAGATACATCAGTCATATATATAGACGAATTTAAAGGAAATATAGAAAAAGAGAAATATCAGCTAGCGATGTATGATAAAAACCGTAAACTAGTAGATATATTAAGAAATAGACATTCACAAACAATAAAAAATATAATAAACGAATTTGAAATACAACCACAAGTAGTTGTAATGGATATGTTTAAGCCATTTAGAAGCGTAATAAATAGTAATATAGTTCAGGCCCAAATAGTAGCAGATAAATATCATGTAATAAGACAAGGGATATGGGCATTAAGAGATTTAAGAGTAGAATTATTTAACAAAGACAATGAAAAGTATAAGAAGTTAAAAAAATATTGGAAAATACTAAGTAAAAGCCCAATAAGTCAGTTTAGTCAAAGACAAAAAGAAATATTAAAAGAGATATTAAAAGTAGATAAGACATTGAAAAAGATGTATAGAATAATAAAAGAATTTTACAAGATGTTTGAGAGCAAGACAGTAAAGACAATGAGAAGGAGAATAGAACAATTAATTGAAAAATTGAGAGTATTTAATATAAAGCAAAGTATAAAACTAGCAGATACAATAACAAGTTGGAAAAAAGAGATAATAAATATAGTAGAATATGAAATAAACAATGGGTTTGTAGAAGGAAATAACAACAAAATGAAAGTAATAAAAAGAGTATCTTATGGACTAAGAAACTATGAAAGATTTAGAAAATTGATATATTTACGTCTTTGCAATAGATAGAGGTGTTTTTACACCCCCACTATTGACAAAGAACCATAATAAATTTTATCCGCTCTATAAATTTAAAAATTGAATACCCTTTTTACATACATTTAAAAGAAAAATTTATATATAATCCTAAGATAAAAAATTAATAATTATACTTAAGGAGCAAACGTGCAAATTCCTATTCGCTACGGCAAAGATGATATCATCGACCTAAGCGTTCCGGAAAAAAATTTACTGGGAGTTTTTAACCCCAACCCCGTGGCTAAATTCGACGAAACGGCACTCATCGCAAAGGCTCTGGCAAATCCAATAAACCAAAAGAGCTTTGATGAGTTTATCGCTGGCGATGAAAAGATCGTTATCATCGTAAATGACGGTACAAGACCTACGCCAACTGCTAAAATTTTAAAGCAAATTTACCCAAAGCTTCGCGATAAAAATAAAATTTTCATCATCGCCACTGGTTGTCACAGAGAGGGCACGCTAGATGAATACAATATGATATTTTCTAAAGAAATTTACCCAGAGATCAGAGCCAAAAACGAGGTTCATGACCACGACTCAAAGCACGATGAGATGGTCTTTTTAGGCGAGAGCAAAAACGGCACGCAGATGTATCTAAATAAGATCGTAGCTGAAGCTAAAAAGGTGATTGTTATAGGTTCAGTCGAACCTCACTATTTTGCAGGCTACACCGGTGGTAGAAAGGCCTTTTTGCCAGGCACCGCGTCGTATGAGAGCATCACACAAAATCATAAACTAGCACTTAGCGCTGACGCTCAGGCGCTGCGCCTTGATGGCAATCCTGTGCATGAAGATATGATCGATGCGATGAAAGTTCTTTCAAATATCGATGTCTTTTCTATACAGACGGTGCTTGATAGCGAGCATGGCGTCTATTACGCGAGTGCTGGCGATCTAAACGATAGTTTTTATGACTGCGTGAAAAAGGCTGATGAGGTCTTTTGCGTAAATATCCCACAAAAAGCCGACATCGTGATCTCGGTAGCGCCTTATCCTATGGATGTCGATCTTTATCAGGCGCAAAAGGGTGCGGACGCAAAAATAGTCATCTTGCCGTTTGGCTCTATGACTACTGTGCCTAAGGTTTAAGTATGGCTAAAATTTTATACTATGATGCTAGTTGCGGTATTAGCGGCGATATGAATTTAGGCGCGCTGGTGGATCTGGGCGCGGATTTTAGCTATCTTTGCGCCGAGCTTGCTAAGCTAAATTTAGCTAGCGAATTTTACCTACGCAAGCGCAAAGTGCTAAAATGCGGTATCTCTGCAACCAAAATAGACGTCGTTTGCGCGGCAAATCCGAGCCAAATTCCGCTTGGCCTCTTAGGCGCTAAATTTAGCCCGCGTCAAAATTTAAACGGCAAAATTCACGGCGCCGAATTTAGAGCGGATAAGCCCGCCCAAAACCATCCGCGTCCGCGAAATTTCACGCAAATTTTAGAGCTTATCGAGGGTTCTAGCCTAAGCGCTTTCGTAAAAAAAACGGCAAGCGAAATTTTTAGCGTTATCGCGCAGGCCGAGGCCAAAATCCACGGCACTAGCGCAGAGCAAGTACATTTCCACGAAGTGGGCGCCGCGGACAGCATCGCGGACGTAGTGGGTGCGGCTATTTGCTTGGAGGCCTTGGGTGCGCCGCAAATTTTTGCTTCGTCTATCGAGCTTGGCGGCGGTTTTGCGCACTGCGCTCACGGCAGGCTGACCGTACCGGCGCCTGCGGTTTGCGAAATTTTAAAAGGCGCGCAAGTAAGCCTAGGGCGAGCGAATTTCGAGATGACTACGCCCACAGGAGCGGCTATTTTAAAGGCCTGCGCACTAAATTTAAGGGAGCAAGACCGCCGCGAGTCGCCGCGAAATTTTAAAATTTTAAGCACGGGCTACGGCGCTGGCGATAAAGACGTCGCAGATTTTGCCAACGCGCTTCGCGTGATACTTTGCGAAACGAGCGAGGATTTAGGCTTGAGAGATGAGCCAAATTTGAGCGTGCAGATCGGCTATGGCGAGCTTTGCGAGCGGATTTTAATCTCCACTAATATCGACGACATGGACGCCGAGAGCTTTGCCTTTGCGTGCGATATTTTGCGAGATAGCGGCGCGCTGGACGTATTTAGCAGGTCTATTTTTATGAAAAAGGGGCGCGCGGGCTTTGAGCTAAACGCGCTGTGCCGCAAGCAGGACGCCGCGCGGATAAAGGGGCTAATTTTCGCGCATACGACGGCGATCGGAGTTAGAGAGTGCGTCGTGAGGAAAACGGAGCTTGCGCGCGAGTTTTGCGAGGTAGAGACTAAATACGGCAAAATAAGGCTTAAAATTTCGCGCGGCCGAGTTTGCGGTTTTAACGCCGAACAAAATTTAACGGACGAAAATTTAGCCCGAGATTACCCCGAAATTTTAAAAATCAAGCCCGAATTCGAGGACTGCAAAAAAGCCGCGCAGAGATTTCAAACGACGATCCGCGAGGTTAGAAACGAGACTTTAAAAAAATATGACGAAACTAGAAATTCTAAAAAATGATATAAAAAAGCTGGAAAATTTAGCCGTAGCGTTTAGCGGCGGCGTGGATAGCTCGCTACTGTTGCGCGTTGCCGCCGATACGCTAGGCCGGCGCGCGGTAGCTATCACGCTAAAATCGCCCTATATGTCGGGGCGCGAGATAAAAGAGGCGATGGAATTTACCCGTACTTACGGCATCAGGCACGAAATTTTAGAGCTAGAAGCGCCCGAAGCGGTAAAAAATAATCCGCAAGATCGCTGCTACGTCTGTAAAAAGGCGGTTTTTACACGGTTAATCGAGCTGGCAAAACATCTAGGCTTTACAAATGTCGCCGACGGTACGAACTTAGACGACCTTGGCGAATACCGCCCGGGGCTTAAAGCAAAAGACGAGCTTGGCGTGCTTTCGCCGCTTAAAGGCCTCAAAAAATCAGAGATTAGAGAGCTTAGCCGCGAGCTTGGACTGCCGACCGCGGATAAGCCCAGCTACGCGTGCCTTCTGACGCGTTTACCGCACGATAGGGAGTTTTCCGCGGAGGAAATTTCGCTCGTGGAGCGAGCCGAAAATCTGCTAATCTCGCACGGATTTTTAAACGTTCGCGCGCGATTTGACGGCAAAGCCTTTAAGCTGCAAATGGGTGCGAGCGAGACTAGACGCTTTTGCGCGGGAGATTTTAGCGCCGTCGTACGCGAGATCGCCGCGCTTGGCGAGTATGATATTTTGCTTGATTTAAAGGGGCTTCGCGGGGAGATTTTAAATGACGAAAGATGAGGCTTTAAATTTCATCCGTACCGTAAAATCGGGCGAAAAAAGCGAGCGCGAAGCGATAGAGTTTTTACGGTATTTTCCTTTTAGCGACGTGGGCTGCGCCAAAATCGACACTCAGCGCGCCCTGCGAAACGGCGCGGGCGAGGTGATCTACGGCGAGGGCAAGACCGATGATGAAATTTTGCGTATCGCAGAAGCGATCGGCGCGAGAGGGCAAAATATCCTAATCACGCGCACGAACGAGCGGGTTTTTGAGCGGCTGCGCGAAATCTTACCGCAGGTGGAGTTTAACGCTCGCGGCCGCGTCATCAGCGTCAAATTTAAAGAGCCCGCGCTCACGCAAAGCTACATCGCGATAGTTTCCGCAGGCACCGCCGACGGCGCGGTAGTGGAGGAAGCGTACGAAACGGCGAGATTTCTAGGCAACGACACGCGTAAATTTAGCGATGCGGGCGTGGCTGGGCTGCACAGGCTGATCGCAAATCTAGAGCAAATACGCGGGGCAAAGGTCGTGATCGCGGTGGCGGGCATGGAAGGCGCGCTAGCTAGCGTGCTCGCGGGCCTCGTGAGCGTGCCGGTGATCGCGGTACCCACCAGCGTGGGATACGGAGCGAGTTTCGGCGGGCTGGCGGCTCTGCTAGCGATGCTAAACAGCTGCGCAAACGGCGTCAGCGTCGTAAATATCGACAACGGATTCGGCGCCGCGTATAACGCGAACCTGATAAATCATCTCTGAATTTACGCCCGTGCTCGGACTAATAAACGGACTAAATTCGAGTGCGAGAGCCTATCGATCACAGAAGCAAACCGCAACAGCTACCAAGCCGTAATAGCGCAGTGGCACGATAGCAAAGACAGTAAAGATAAACAAGCGAAGATTGGCGGCGGAGAGCAAACCTATAAGCTAAATATCCCCGAGCCAAAATCAGACAATGAAGCCTTAAAAAGGGCGAAGCCAAGCTAAACGAACTACAACGCGGCGGAATGAACGGCTAGCTTACCGCCACTGGTAGAGAGCTAAGGGCCGGCGTAAAACTAAAAATAACCGGCGTAACCAGACTTGAAAATGTAAAATTTAGTATTAAAAGCGTATCGCATAATCTAAACACTACAAACTATATGATTGATCTGGAGTTTGAGGGGTAGGATTATATCTGATTATAAAAATATTCTTTCTTACCTTTTCTATAGTAGCCATCTATAACATCAGTAAGTTCGAATCTAAAATATTCAAATATGCGCTTAAACTCTACTAATTTTTCTTCCGACACCGTGAGAAATGGTTTTTCTGTTTCTAATTCCATAAAGCTTTGTTTAAAAAGTTTTATTCCGTATCCTTTATTCTTGTAAGGGGGCATGGTAGATAAGTGACATATCTTTTGCTCACTGTATTTTAGAATAGCCAAGCCTCTTAAATCATTTTCGTTACAAGAAGTTATTATTTTTTTTGTTCCATTTTTTAAAGATGGTATCACGTTAAGAAAATACCAAGCATCAAATTCTGGATAGTATTTTTTTGCCTCTTTGATATAGTTATATAATACATATTTATTCTGTATATCTGCCTTTATAGGCAAAATGTGATTTGATGTTAAGACAATTGAGGGGTCATAGAATATCATTTAAAAAAAACACTTTATAAGAGGTCATAAATAAAATTAGACACTATAGCTACGAACACCACGAATAACAGGAATTTGTATTTTTCAAATTTTGAACTTTTATGATGAAGGCTTTTTAAAAAGAGTTGATACGATTCTATGCACCCACCACTAAGATTACTCTCCTTAAACTGATAGACCGTCATATTTAAATCGGTATCATAACCTATATATTCACGCCACAAATCATCCTCCAAAACCCTAAAACTTTTTATTGACTTATTTTTTTCTAGTAGTTCCGTAGTAGAATCTAGTATAATAAATGTATTAATTTCCTTAAATTTTATTTTATTATCTATTTGTTTTGTAAAGCGTCTATCCAAATTTATAGATATGCCGGTGATTTTCATAGCTTTAATAAAAGGGTTAGTCATAGTATCTGAGAGCATTGTGTCAGATATTTTATCCTTAATATTTGTAACTCTAAATCTGAAATAACTATTTTTTTGTTGTTCCTTTACGCTCATTGTAATACTTGTATCATTGTTGATGGTGGTATTACAGAGCTCAATATTACCAAGGTCATACTCTTTTAATCTAAAACTTGATTTATTTTTATCCAGATGTGTTTCTTCGTTAAATATCATGTTTATGGTTTTACCATCACACAAGCGATCCTTGATGTCTATAAAATCAGTTTTGTATATTTTAAAAGGGAGTGTGATATTTATGTTAAAGTTTCTACTAATGTTATTGTATTCTTTCCTGGATACCAATACCCCAATTTCAATATATGAGTTTTCGTTATTGTTTGGCAAAAACAGGTTGATGTGAAGTATAACTTCTATTTTGTCTGCAATATCAGAATCTGCACAAATTGCTATAGGCCATGCGATTGAGTTTTTTTATTCATAGTTTTTTATCCAATATACATAAACGATTGTGGTGCCACAAAATTTGGGTATTGCAAATAAGGACAAATTGCCTCTTTATATTTATTTGCGGATTTAATCTTAATGGCAAAACCGGTACTCTTGCCATTAAAGTATTTTAGATATCTTTCTTTATCTATACCGGCATCCATACTCGTTTTATCCCATAGCTCTTCTGGGCTTGCCTCCAAAATATTATCAACTATAAATTCTCCTATAATTTTTCCAACTGGCTTTGTGGCATATACTTTAATCTTATTAACGTTTTTTTTAAATTTTACCTTTCTAAACTCAAATTTTTTCGTACCATCAAAAATAGCCTCAGCGAATTCCGGCTTAATGGATAATAATGCTGTCATTTACTAAACCTTCTTTTAAAATTGCAAAAAAAGCCTCATCTGTAAGCTTCACAAAACCCCAGTAGGCTTCTTCGTGACCTATAATTTCTCTAATCTTCTTTAAAATAACACGTCTTTTAAATGATATATTGTATGCCATTTTTATTATTTTTGTGTAATTTTTTTTGATAAATATATTCTCTAATTCATCATCAGTAAATATATTATGAGGCTTGCAGTACTTGATGAAATCATACAAGTCACTAAAACTGGATAAATCTTTATATTCTTCTACAACACACAAGGAGGTTATGACGGATGAGTAGTTCGCGCTTTGGGCATTTTTATCTTTTGTTCTATAAATGAGTAAGCAGTCGCCTCTCTTGAGTTGCTCGACACCTTTCATTTCCGTTATATACACCTTATGAATACTATTTGATTCAGACATGTCTTTTAGTATGTCATAGCTTTCTGTGTTTAGCATAGAGTCCGAGAACATACCAGTATGATATTTTGGGTATATACTTAAAAGATATTTGTCGCTTGTCGCATTAATAGCCGGATAGTCCAGCAGTATATCATTTTTTAGCGCCTGCACATGAGTCGGTATATTTTTTGTTAATACTAGCTCATTGATTTTTTTGCTATGCTGGACAAACCCATATCTTTTTAATAATTTTATTAAAGGTGCTTGTTTTTCAAAAGACGTTACATAGATATTATAAATATTGTTTGCTACGGCAAAATCAAAAATCTTCTTTATAATACGCTCTCCAAGCTTTGTCCCATGCGCATCTATTTTAAGAGTTCCTATCTTTAGCCATGTCACATTTGTGTCAAGTGCCGGACTTATATCCGTATTATCTATTGGTCTTTCTATTTTTAGATACAAAAAAGCCACTATCTTGGTATCATCAAAGAGTATATATGCTTTTTCGCCAGCGTCCGCTTTTTTCGCTATCCATGTATCAAAACCTTTATAGTCTTGCCTTAAAGAGTCGAAAAAGGAATCAGATGTGTTAATTTCACGTATATATTTCTCTTGGATATTTGACATTTTAACACCTCTTGAAATTTTCCAAGCAATTGTATCAAAGATTATCTAATTTTATTCTTTTAAAGCCATCGTTGCAATATCGGCAAGGATCTTTAAAAGTATTTTTTGAATTTAAAACGATAATAAAAAGATTAAAAAAATTTACGTTTCAAATCAAAGTGAAAAATGTGATGTTTTAGCCCACTTTGATTTGAAACGTGGTTTTTACAGCTAAATTTGAAGGCTAAATTTAAAAGGAAAGCGTTGCGAGAGAAAAATTTAAGAGAGCAAAAACCAAACGAGCCGAAGGACGCAGTAAGGCACGAGCAAAAGCTGCAAACAAAGCAAAGTGTGAGAACGAGGCTAGCGTTTTTAGCCGCGGCGGTACTGATTTTGGCGGTCGAAATTTACATAGCGATCTGCGTAAAGGGCGGCTTTGTGCGACACTACCTCGGCGACGTTTTGGCTGTTATCTTGCTTTACGCTTTAGCAAGGGCTATATTTAGCGTGCCACCATCAAATTTGCCGCTTAAAATTTTTACTTTTGCGGCGGCTTTGGAGATTGCGCAGTATTTTGGAGTGGTGCAAATTTTAGGTATAGAAAATAAAATTTTAAAGATAATGATCGGCGGGACGTTCGATCTTGCTGATCTGCTCTGCTACGCGGCTGGCTGTATCTTGGCGGGCGTGTATGAAAAATTTGAAAAAAGGAGAAGCGATGGATAAAGAAAAATCCATAAAAAAGATGACTGAGGTCATGGCAAAATTTGTCGGCTACACGGGCAAAGTGCTGTCTGATGACGTGACTGCGAAGCTACTTGAGCTTAGCGAGCGCGAGACGCAGCCGCTGGCAAAGGAGATCTATAAAACGATGTTTGAAAATCAGCGCCTTGCAAAGGAGCTAAACCGCCCGTCCTGTCAGGATACTGGAGTGATCCAGTTTTTCGTAAGATGTGGCGCAAATTTCCCACTCATCGGCGAGCTTGAAGAGCTACTGCGAGAGGCGGTGCTGCAAGCTACTCGCGAGGCTCCGCTGCGCCATAACAGCGTCGAGACATTTGACGAGTATAATACCGGCAAAAACGTCGGCAAGGGCACGCCGAGCGTGTTTTGGGAGATCGTGCCAAATAGTAGCGAGTGCGAGATACACACCTATATGGCAGGTGGCGGCTGTAGCCTGCCTGGTAAAGCAACCGTGCTGATGCCTGGCATGGGATATGAGGGCGTCGTTAAATTCGTCATGGATATAATGACAAGCTACGGCATAAACGCCTGTCCGCCGCTACTAGTGGGTATTGGCGTTGGCACTTCGATCGACGTGGCATCTTTGCTATCTAAAAAGGCACTTATGAGGCCTTTGGGCTCTAAAAATCCAAACGAACGAGCCGCATTAACTGAAAAGTTGCTCGAAGATGGCATAAATAAAATCGGCCTTGGACCACAAGGTATGAGTGGTGCAAGCTCTGTGATGGGCGTGCATATAGAAAACTGTGCTCGCCACCCAAGCGTCATAGCTGTTGCCGTAAATGTGGGCTGTTGGTCGCACCGCAAGGGTCACATCGTTTGGGATGCGGATCTAAATTTCGACGTAAAATCGCACAAGGAGTTCGCGCTATGAGTAAGAAAATTTTAACCACGCCAATAAGCGCCGAGGATCTTTTAAATATCAAAATCGGCGACGTGATCTACCTCACGGGGCACATCAGTTTGTAGATTTGGCTAGCACACAAAGAGAGCTAGCAGATGAATTAGGAGCTAAGTTTTTAGAATTTTGTAGTTCATACCTAAATGAAAAATGTGTTATTGCCAAAAGTGAATTTACTTACCAAGAATCTTTTTTGCCAGCAAGCCTAACTATCGAAGCCTACACTAAAAAACCGACTGCTAACACAACAATGGTAGATGCGTACATTGGTAATGTGCATTTTAGGTTAAATTATGATTATGTATATGAAGAGTATGATGATGACCATTTTAAAGATGAATATGCGTATCAATATCTTGACTTTCAAATATAACAAGTGCTATAATACAACCAAGTTACATTTAAAGAAAGGAGGGTAAATCATGGCAAACGGAGATTATGAAGTAACTCATAATAGGATTCTTAATAGTGTAAAGAAAAAATATCATTCATACAAAGGTAAAGTAGGCAAGATTGCTGATAATATAATAGACAGAAATTTTAAAGCTGATAAGCCGTTACAAAAATGGAGTACTGATGTATCTCAATTTAACTTTTCATGGGGTAAATGCAACATTTCACCAATACTTGATATGTATACAAATGAAATAATCTCTTATGACTTATCCTTAAGTCCTAATTTAGAGCAAATATCTAAAAAAATTTTGTTAACTTCTTTATATTGAGGATAGGAGACTATATAAAAGATTTTTACTATTAATTAGAAAGAGTGGATAAATGGGGAAAGGTTTCTTTAAGAATAAAAAATTATGCATATTGGTTCTCTTTGTATTGCTATTGCTTTTAATACTAACTTGTATTTGTTTAGGAAGATATCAGGTTAGCCCCTATAAAGCATTTATGATTATATACAAAACAATAACCGGAGATGTTAGCGGCTTAGATGTACATGAAACTAGTGTAGTAATTGACATAAGACTACCTAGAATACTTATGGGAGTTTTAGTAGGTGCAGGGCTATCACTGGCAGGAGCAGCATATCAAACTGTTTTTTCAAACCCTTTAGTTAGCCCGGACTTACTAGGGGTGTCTTCAGGAGCAGGTTTTGGGGCGGCTTTATCTATATTATTATCCCTAGACATGATAGTGACTCAACATGTTTCTTTGCTTCTGGGGCTTTTAGCAGTTTATATAGTTTTAAACCTATCCAGAGTAAAAAAACGAACAGATTTGTATGTGTTAGTTTTATCCGGAGTAATTGTAAAGTCACTATTTGATGCTTCAATATCATTTATTAAATATATAGCAGATCCGGAAGATAAGCTTCCAACTATCACTATGTGGTTGCTGGGAAGTTTAGCAAGTGTATCCTATAGAGATCTTGTTATTTGTTCAATAATAATAATACCTTGTATTTTCGGCTTCTTTCTATTAAGGTGGAAATTGAATCTTTTATCTCTAGATTCTGATGAGGCTAGGTCTTTAGGAATTAATGTAAAAAAATTACGTATTGTGGTTATCTTACTCTCAACATTGATAACTGCAACTACAGTTTCTGTATGTGGAATTATAGGATGGATAGGTTTAATAATTCCCCATTTGGCGAGAATGGTTATCGGAAATGATAATAGGTACCTTATTCCAACTTGTTGTGTTATGGGAGCAATTTATTTATTACTGATAGATACCCTTTCAAGAGCAGCTACAAGCAATGAAATTCCCATTTCAATATTAACAGCATTTATAGGTGCGCCATTATTCATAACTATACTTAGAAAGAATTCGGGAGAAAGAAGATGATACTCCAAGTTAAAAAAGGTACTTTTTCATATGACAAGAGAAAAATTTTAAAAGATATTTCATTTGATTTAAAAGAAGAAGAAGTAATGTCCATTCTTGGACCCAATGGGGTGGGTAAAACTACTTTCTTAAGGTGTCTTATGGGATTTTTAAAATGGGACACGGGAAAAGCCTTATTGTTCGGCAAAGATATAAATGAATATGCAGAAAAAGAATTATGGGAAAACTTAAGTTATGTTCCTCAAGTTAAGAAAAGTGTGTTTAGTTATGGGGTTTTAGAAATGGTTGTGATGGGTTTAGACAAGGAAAACAGTTTTTTCCATATCCCTACGAAGGAAGATTATGATAAAGCTTATGAAACTTTAAAAGAATTAGGAGTTGAAAAGCTATCAAATAGATACTGTGATGAGCTATCCGGAGGAGAGCTTCAAATGGTTATGATTGCGAGAGCTCTTGTTTCTAATCCAAAACTTCTTATTTTAGATGAACCGGAGTCAAACCTGGATATGAAGAATCAAATTAGAATCATAGAGGCAATTAAACATATAAATGTAAATAAAAAATCTGCTTGCATAATAAACACTCATTTTCCTAGTCATGCATTGCAGATATCTGACAAAACTTTGTTTATCGGTAGTGATTACAAAACAACCTTTGATGAAAGTTCGAAAGCCATTACTGAAGATAACTTACAAAAGTATTTTCAGATCAAAGCTAAAATTTTAATTTTTCAAGCAGAAGAAGTTGAATACAAAACAGTTGCACCTTATAAAGCCATATAGAACTGTTAGAAGGAGGTTAATGAATGGAATATAGAAAATTAGGATCTACAGGCATACAAATTTCAAGAATATCTATGGGAAGTCATCACTTAAAGAATCCCCAAGATATAGATAAACATGCAGAAAATTTCTTCTATGCATATAAACAAGGAATAAATTTCTTTGAAACCGGCGATACTTATGGAAACAATTGTTCAGAACTTATATTAGGTGCAGCCATAAAAGAAATGAAGAAGCATAAAAAACCATTTTATATTATGTCAAAGACACATGCCGGAGATTCTAAAACATTTCGAAAAAATCTTGAAAATTCTTTGAAGAATTTAGGAATAAGTTGTATTGACTCCTTTACTTGTCTTTGGGGTGTAAAATCTTTTGAAGAATGGAGAGGAGCTAAAAACTATGGAGCTATAAGAGAGATGGAAAAAGCAAGAGAAGAAGGACTTATTAAGCATATTACTTTTTCTTCACACTTACAAAATAAAGAACTAATTGAGATGATTGGGGAGTATAAATTTGATTATAGTTTACAGGGCTTTAATATAATTAATTCCAAATACAGATTAAAAGGAATAATGAAGACTCATGAAAAAGATATAGGGACAATAGCTATGAATCCGCTGGCAACAGGAGACTTGTTGCTTTATGAAGATATATTTAACGCTATTCGTATAAAAGAAGACCAAACTTTGGTTCAAGCGGCATATGCATATATTCTGTCCTTTCCTTTTATAGATTCTGTACTGGGAACCTTTAATTCAAAAGATGAAATTAATGAAGCTATTAAAACCCTATATCAAGAACCTTACTCTGCTAAAGAAAGGAGTGAACAAGAAGGAAAATTAAAAGAAAGAATTAATCAAGTTGATTTAGAAAGAAAGATAGAAGTTGGCAAAGCTCTTAGACAAAGACCTCATATATTAAGAGAAGAAGTTGCAGATTTGTTTGGAGTTTATCCACTAAGTGTATAATTTTCAAAGGAGGAAAAATGAAAAGAAGGATTAGTTTATTATTATTTTTAGTACTAGCATTAATTTTAAATGCTTGTGACGGCAGCTCTCAAAGTAATAAAAATGAAATCAGTGAAAACAAGGAAAAAGAAGCTAGTCAAGTGCGAGAAGTTAAAGAGGTAAAAGAAAGCGAATACTCGGTTACTGATGTTAGAGGAAAAACGATTAAATTTGAAAAAACACCGGAAAGAATTGCAACGGTGGACAAGCCTCTTCCGTCTATAATATATGCAATTGATGGAAAGACAGATAAAATTGTAGGATGCAACCCATCTTCTATTAAAGCTTTTGAAGAAAGTGTTTTAAAAAACATGTATCCACAACTAGCTAATGCGAATACTAAATGGTGTTCAAAAGACTCAGTTGTTAACGTGGAAGAGTTATTGAAGCTAAAACCGGATGTAGTGTTTATTTATTCGAATATTGAGAAAGAAATTGAAAAAATGGAAGCTGCAGGACTTAAGGTAGTAGCTTTAAAGAGGGCAGAATTTGACAGTATAAAAGAAAATATAAAAATGATATCTGAAGTACTTCAAAAGAAAGAACGTGGCGACTTATTAGTTGAATATATGGACAAAGGAATTAATGAAGTAACATCAAAGTTAGCTGAAATAAAAGATGAAGATAAACCAAAAGTTATAGAGTTTTATAGTGACATGAAAATAGCTGTAAAAACATACGACCATTGGATGAAACCAAGTGGAGCCCATAATCCGGCCCACGAGCTTAAGGGTAAATTGGCTGAAGTGGACATGGAGCAGATGATTGTATGGAACCCTGATATCATTTATTTAGGAAATCATTCAGACTTAATGCCGGAAGACTTTATTGAAAATAAGCAGGAAGGTAGAGACTGGTCAACAATTAAAGCTGTAGCTAACAAACAAGTATACAAAATTCCTATAGGTGTTTATAGGTGGGATCCTCCTGGGGTTGAAACTCCGCTTACAGTTAAATGGGCTGCAAAAATACAGTATCCACAATTGTTTTCAGATATGGACATGGAAGTAGAGTTAAAGAATTTCTTTGAATATGTATATGATTACAAATTATCAGATGATGAAGTTGCTACAATATTGAGGAAGTAGTTTTAATAAGAAAGGAAGAAACATGGATAAATAAAAGTATTAGAAATATGATTACAAATTATCAGATGATGAAGTTGCTACAATATTGAGGAAGTAGTTTTAACAAGAAAGGAAGAAACATGGATAAAATAAAAGTATTAGAAAAAGGACATGAATTAGAATATAGCTTTGATGATTTACTAAACTATCATGGTGTAGGTTATCCCGGGGGAGTAGCTCATGCATTTCAAGTCATGAGTAGAGCCTTTCCACTTTTAGATGATGGGAAATTATTAGAAAGAAGAGAGATATATCTTATTACAGCATTTCCGGGACCGGGAGGGCTAGATGCTTTTGAAATGGTAACAAGATGCGTAACAGGTGGTAGAATTTCCGTTGATATTAATTTAAAAGAAGCTGAAGAAGTCTTAGAAAGTCCCCATGGAAGATATTATTTTAAATTCAAGTATAGAGATAAAACAGTCGTTATAACCATAAAGCCAGGTTTTGTACTAAAAGAATTTATTGAATTATCAAGAAAAGAAGATAGAAGTGAAGAAGAAGAGACTACTTTGATTCAGATGAAAAAAGATATGGCAGCAAGACTATTGGCCGCTAAGCCCGAAGAAGTATATAACGCAAAAGTTCTATAAAAGAAAAAGAGAAGGGTTTTGATATGTGCCCTCTTTACTGGACAAACCAGTAAGGAGGGTATTTTTTTGAAAATAAAGATGCGTTTGAGTTATTAGTGTTTGGTTCTTATGGAACAAAATACAGTAATTTTTTAGGCTGTATAATAAATATGGGGTTTTAGGGACTATCCCTAACGAGGTATTTTTGTCTGACTTGTCGGACAAAAAGTATCCTCGCCCAAATGAAATACAAGATGGCTTTTTGATAGCAAATACCATATATAGAATATAGATGCAAGCTGGTTCAGCTTATGCTTTTCGTTGTTTATTGATCCGTTTAAGATAAATAAAATAACATATAGCAAAATATTAAAAAGCTATAAAATTAAGCATAATTTTAGAATCTTAAATAACCTTAAATTATAAATCAACCTTTACTATTTATTCTAACAATGCCATCATTTTAAATAGTTTACTACACCCACCCTTCCCCTTCTTGATAAAAATTTATCTCTTCTACTAGATCCTTTAGAATTTTAGGAGTTACTGGTTCGCCATAAGTATTCATAGTGATCTTGTATTGTTGTTCGTGTCCTACCAGAGCAGCTATATGCTCGACTCTTTGACCACTTTGGATGAGCTTGTTTATAAAAGTGTGTCTAAATGAGTGAAATGTCCTTGTTTTATCACCATCTTTTATAACTTTAGTATTGATCTTCTTTCTAAAATACTCAGAGAAGTCTTTATTATCACAGCTAAATAACCTAACTGCTTTGCCACATTTCCTAGCTAGCTTCTTTTTACTCTCTATAAATTCAAACAGCCCAATGCTACTTAGCTTAGAGTGGATGGGCACTATCCTTACAGAGTTTCTAGTCTTTAAAGTCTTGCTCTTGCCTGTTTTTACATCTATTTTTGTATTTAAACTAAAGCATACTATGTTATATTTTTCAACTATGTCATCTGTGTTTAACTGGATTATCTCATTTAGTCTCATGCCAGAATAAGCTGCTATATAAGTAACGAAAAATAGCTCATCTTTACTGATCCTTTGGCTTTTGGTATCTCCACTTGATCTAATCTTACTAACAATATCCAAAAGTGCGTTTACGTCACTATCTTCATAAGGATTTTTGTTTGTAACGTCATCCTGGTTTATACTTATTTGCAGATCTATAGCTGGGTTCTTATCTATATAGTCACTATCGTAGCAGTATTTAAAAAACTCACTAACTCTAACAATATATTTTTTGATAGTTGATTTAGAAATTTTTGGTCTATCTTTTGCTAAAGCTATGATCTCATCTAAGCTTTTATCTTTATAGAGACTATTTTGAGAGAGTTTGGTTGGTAGTTGCAGTAAGACATTTCTAAAATTTAGCAAATCATCTCTTTTTATCTTTTTAATATCTAGTTCATCACCAAAATTCATATACATTAGCTTTCCTACATGTCTAACAAGACCAAATGTGCTATCACTCCAGTTGTTTGAAATGCTTGTGTTTGATACATAGGTTTCAAATGCACTCTTTAGTGTGACCGTGTCAGCCTTATTCTCGCTTTTAGTAGATGAGATTAGCTGTGATTTAAAGCTTTTAGCTCTATTCGAGAAGAGCTTTTGGAAGAAATTTATAGCTTCATTAAAAGTCATGTTACTAGCATCACTTGTATCATCTATCGCAAGATCTTTAGCCTCAATATCACTTAAAACTATACCTTTATCTTCATATTTATCTGCCTTATATAGCTTTACCTGACCACCAAAGGTAGGATCATTTAAATTTCCATATCCAAATTTTAGATCATCACTTAGCTCATTATCTCCATCTGGCAATAACTCACAACCAAATATTCTTAGGATATCGTTTTGTGTGAGTGCACCCTTTTGTTTTGCTAGCTCATTTATAGCATCTCTTAGCTCACAAACAGAGTGTTTTAGAGATTTTTTAGTAAAAGGGAGTACCAAATTCTGCTTTTTTAAAGATTCTATGTCGTCTTGATAGCTATCTATGCTAGCCTCTTTAATGCCTTTTGCTATCTCATCTTTGGCATTATCATCTAAATTTTTGCTCTTGTGCTTTTTGTTAAGAGGCACAAATGCTTGTTGCTCATCATTTAGTAGCTTTTGGTTTTTACACATCTTATATGATATGTGATTTATGTTATCTATCGTTGCCTCAAGCACTCTTTTACCAAGAAGCTTTTTTGTATGAGGATCAGTGCAAGATAGCTTTTTGCAGATCTCATCGACCTCTTTTGATATGACACTGGGTAAGCTATCTTCTTTTAAACTCTGTTTTAAAAACAAATTTAGTGATAGTAGTCCATCTAAATTTATATATCTGCCAAGCATATCATGCTCTTTGATACTTTTGGCCTCCTTGGCTTTTAAGAGCATAAGCACCAAGTGCTCTATAAGTTCGATGCTCAAATTCATCTTCCATGCCTTTTTGATCGCGTTAAAAATTATAGAGTAGATCTTAGCACGATTTTTTGCTGTATCAAAGCGTTTTGTGAGGAAGGAGGTTATGTATTCGGTTTTATTACCAAAATAAGGCCTCAAATATAGTGGGATGGCTACTCTAAAGTAGTATATGCCATTTCGTTTGACTAAATATTGCATCTTTATTACCTATGCAATATAACTTTGTAGCAAAATGTAGCAGATACCTGGTGTAAAACTGGCTGTATGCCGTCTTTTTGGTGCTTACATAAGGTTTATTTTTAAACCCTCATAAGCCGGAGGTCGGGAGTTCAAGTCTCCCCCGTGACACCAGAACACACTATTTTAGGCACTAGCAGTGATGCTTTTGTTCTTTCCCTTTCTTTAAAATTTCCTTTAAGAGTGGAACACTTAGTTACTAAAGTGGGACAGCCTCTTAAAAATTCCAACAATTATAAAGTCATCACCCTTGTAATGCCATAAAAATAAATTTGTTTTAAATTCTTGCTTCTAGTTTTTATTTTAGGTCACCTTTAAAATACCCCAAGGAATATCCAGCTACTGCCAACAGTTAAGCTTCAGTAAGCTTAACAGTAAAGATGAAGAGCTTCATAGTAGAGCCTTTGTAAAGAATTTTCTTAAAGGCTTTCAAGAAAGCTTTGAGAAAGACTATACTGCGCAGTCTTACATACAAAAAATGAAAGAGGATATAATGACGAAGAAATAAAAGGTTATACGAGTTTGCGAACCGGTGCTAGTTATATAAATTTCAAAAAACATAACCGATATGAAAGATCTAGTAAAAACCATAACTCATGAAAACCAAAGATTGATGGATATACAAGATCATAGAGATATAAATAAAAATAGAGACGATAATACCAAATACGCGTCAAATTTCTCAAATTTTGCGAGAAGTAAAGCATTCAATTGGGACAATATCAAAACAATGGAGAGATTTTTTAAATACAAAATATAAATAGAGCAAATAGAATTTATACAGACCAGAGCATTTTAGAAGTAGTAAAGGATATTTTAGCTTTTAATAAACAAAGACTAACCAAAGAGCTAGACTTCTCAAATATCAAAAATAACTACAACAAAAGAGAATTTATAGCCCAGTACAATGAGAGCGACCTAGCCTTTATAACAAGGCTTTGCCATGATAGCGGTATATATTTTTATGAAGATAATGAAAAAATTTATTTTCATGATACATTTATACTAGCTTATAGCAATCAAAATGAAAATTTTACTTCAAGCGATACAAGCAGTGGCAAGGAAGCTAGAAAAGTAAGCTTTAATGTAAATTTGAATAATAATCTAGCAACCGAACACATAAATAAAATAACAAAGAGCGAAACGCTAAAAGCAAATAGCTTTACGCACTCTTTTCAAAATACAGCTTATCCAAATGTGCTAGAGAGTAAAAATGAAAAGATATTTGACGAACAGGTAAATATCTATGATAAGCATATAAATTTAGATGAGTATTCATTTAGTGACACTAGTTTGCTTGAAGTTAGCACCTATCTTAAAAAACTAAGAAGCGATATGCTTTTAAAAGAATTTACCGCTAGTTCAAATGTATTTGCACTAAATTTAAATGACAATATCTCGGTAGCCATTGACGCTAGCAAGGGCGAATATGAGTTTAAAATAATAGCTTTAAAGCATACTTATATTGATGAGAGTGTTTTAGAAAATACCTTAAATTTAGGCGATAATGTCCCGTTTAAAGATAAAAAATTTATAAGCTCATACACAAATAAGATAAGCATCATTCCAAGTAGTGTGAAATTTGTCCCAAGCTACAAGCAAAAGCCAAAAGCACCAGACATCACGCTAGGTCTTGTCGTTGGTCAAGATGGACTAAACAGCCAAAATAATACGATCCATACTGATAGCTATGGTAGAGTAAAGGTGAGGTTAAATGCTTTTAGTACGCAAGAGATAATCGATAAAGACGATGCCATCAACGCAAGCTATCACAAGAGTGCTTATCTAAGAGTGATAACGCCTATTGCTAGCAATAGCTCAGGATTTTTTGCCATACCAAGGATCGGCGATGAGGTTATCATCTCTTTTTTACAAAATGACATAGATAACCCAGTAGTAAGCGGTAGCCTATATAATGCCTCAAATACGCCACTTGTAAATGTAGATAGCAACTATCATCAAACATCTCTTAGCTCAAAGACAATCGGCGCAAATGAGACTGGCATAAACGAGATCACTTTATCAAATTTAAAAAATAAAGAGCAAATTTATGTAAAAGCAGAAAAGGATTATGACGAGCTTGTAAATAACGACTTTTCTCAAACAATACTAAATGACAAAAGCTCACAAGTACATGGAAGTTATACTGAACGAGTAAAAAAAGCCCACATCCAGACGATAGATCTTGCTAAAAACGTAAATGTCGGAGGCGAGTATCTAACAACAGTTGGACTTTCAAAAGATACAGTAGTGGGTGTCTCAAATACGCTAAACGTAGCTGTTGATAACAATACAAGAGTAGGTCAAGATAGTCATGAATTTGTGGGACATGATAAATTTGTAGAAGTAAAATCAAATCTTAATACGACCATACATAATGATGAGATGAGAGAGGTAAAAGGCACAAAAGAGCAAAATATAGATGGTGGCTATAAGCTAAATTCACAAAAAGGTATAAATGAATTTAGTAACGAGCATATTGTGCTTCAGGCAAATAGCTACATTGATATAAATGCTAAGTCAAATTTCACAACAAAAACAGCTGCCCAGCACACAGAGATTGCTGATTCAAAATTTAGCAATATAGAAACAAACTACGAAGTAAATGCCAAAGATAAGATAATCCATCAAGTAGGTAGTACAAAAGTAACGATAGAGGGATCAAGTGTCGTGATAGAAGTAGCTGGCGTAAAGGCGATATTTGATAGTAGAGGGCTAAGAGTTATCGGTGGAGATATAAAGGCTTTATAAGATCATATTTAAAGACTTGCTTTATATTTTAGTAGGTCTTTAAATTTTTAAATAAAATCAATTTCTACTAAAACTAATGCGAAGAATTTTAAAAGCAAAGGCTAAATTTTAGGGCTACGATAAAAGATAGTCACACAAATATTTCACATGGTACAATAGACAAGCCCTTTTAAAAATTTATATAATTCATTCAGAATTTCAAATAATATAACAATAAGGAGAACATGATGGCTAAAGAAGCCGGAGTAGTTAAAAGCGTAAACGGAGGAATAGCAAGAGCACTTAATGACTTAACAGGAGAGGTAAGACAATTAAGTGTAGGAGATATTGTATACCAAGGTGAAAAGATAGTTACAGAGGGTTCTAACTCTAAAGTAACAATAACTCAAACTGATGGTAAAGATATAACTTTAATAGGTAAAGATACTCTAACTCTAGATCAAGACTCTAACAATAACGAAACAGTAGCTGATATCTCAGCTTTACAACAAGCCATCTTAAAAGGAACAGATCTTAATGCTCTAGAAGAAACTGCTGCAGGTGGTCCACAAGCAGGTGGTAATGGTGGAGATGGCGTAAGCTTATCTTCTACTAGCTTTGCAGAAGGAGGCCACATTAGTAACATATACGCCAATTATGGTAATTTACCGGATAATGGAGGTAGTTATATAAGTGATTATTCTGCAATAAGGGGAGGTGGATTGGATACGCAGGATACACCAGAGTCTCAACCACAACCACAGCCAACTCCTCCAACAATGATGGAAATTCCTTCATCTGCATATAATATAGAGATGGGTAGGAATAATAGTGAAAAATTGGGAATAAATGCTGAAACAAGTTTGAACTACAATACTACACATGATAGAGATATGGATCCGTCCTTGGATAGATCCAATGATTATTTTAGGAACCTAAATTCGGTTCAGGGCGAAGATAAAAGTTCTATATCGGCTACTAGTGATGCGTCTCAGGCCCAGAAGATATCTGATTCAGATATATCAAAAGCATTTAAAGACGCCGTAGACGGATTAACTATAGATAAAGGCGAAATAAGCGTAGGGGATAAACTTCTACAAAAACACTATATAGAAAATTATCAAGATAAATTCGATTACCAAGACGGTTGGTTTATAAGCAAAGATAAATCTACTATTATAGGATCGGATAAAGCTAAAAAGCTAGCGATAGTCGGTAAAGATACAGATACTTCAAGTTATGACGATTCGTATACTATAGTAAGAGTAGGAGACAAAGCACCTTCAGTTTTTGGATCCGATAAGGCTGATAATATAACCGTAGACGGTGCTAAGGTTAAGATGATCTCTACGGGAACCGGAGACGATACGATCAACGTTAAAAATGGAGCGGAAATTTTAACTAATATCAATAGCGGTAGCGGCAACGACACGATAAACGTAGATGGAGAAGGCACGAAAGTAAATGGC
Organism: Campylobacter concisus; assembly: GCF_015679985.1. Taxonomy (NCBI): domain Bacteria; kingdom Pseudomonadati; phylum Campylobacterota; class Epsilonproteobacteria; order Campylobacterales; family Campylobacteraceae; genus Campylobacter; species Campylobacter concisus. The sequence goes on from NZ_CP049239.1 coordinate 61,851, forward strand.
GAAGAAATAGTAAACCATACTGGCTATAAGATAAGACAAGGCGGTATAATAGCCGGCGATGGCGGTGATATTATTAACATCACAAATAAAGCCAAAGTTAAAGCTGGAATTTACGACGGCGACGGCGATGATATTATTAACATAAAAGGCGGAGCTACTGTCGGTACTGTAGGAATTGAAGATGTATCTGCCAGATATAAGAGCATAGATAAATATAAAGACGGTCGCGAAATTACCGATGAAGATAGAATCTCTATGGAAGCTCAATTTCAACAAAGATCTGGCGTTCAACTAGGTCATGGTAAAAATACGGTAACCATAGAGGGCGAAGATACTGCTGTAAGTAGGGTAACGGGCTATAAATATAATCATAATGAAGGATTTAAAAACGAAAATTGGACTAATACTGTAACTGTAAAAGACAAAGCTACAGTATCCTTTGATATAGATATAAATAGTATAAACAAAGATACGGTAAATGTAGAAAATAATGCTACCGTAAGAGGAACTATCTTTACTGGTAAAGGCAGCGATACTATAAACGTAACTAATAATTCTAAGGTCGGCGGTGTAAGGGCTGAATCCGATGGCGACACAATAAATATAACTGATTCAACGGTCGGCGGAAAAGGTAGTTTCTATGGAAGTTCAACCAATAAAGACAAGGGTAATTTTAATGGAGACGACTCATATAATAAAGGTCAATTCGAGGGTATTAATGGAGATGGAAACGATGTCTTTGATACGGTTAATGGCAAAGATACTATAACAATCAAAAATTCAACCGTTAACGGTACAATTTGGGGTGGAGGTTATAATGACACCATAAACATATCAGACAATAGCGTTATTAACGGAATTATCGAAGGTGAAGGCGGTAACGATATCATAACCGTAAATAAGTCTACAATAAGTGGACAAGCTATTAAGAATGATGAAGGAAAGATAATTAGATACGAAGCTATCAAAGGCGGCGATGGCGTAGATACAATCTCTATACAAAATGAATCCAAGGTAATAGGTAATATATATGGTAATGCCGGAAAAGATAATATATCCTTAGAAGGCGGTGCTAAAGTAGATGGAGCAATATATGGCGACACAAAGACAATGAATGATGTATATGAAATGGATGAACAAGCAAAGCACGGCAAGCATATAAATATAATCGACAAAGGTGCCGATGCTGATAATATAACTTTAAGCGGTGCGGGAACCAGTGCGAAGCATATATTTGCCGGAGACGGCGATGATAAGATCGTGGTAAAAGATGGCGCAAAAGTAACAGGAGAAGTAAGGGGCGACGAAGGCGATGATAAAATAACCGTATCTGACAACCAAACATACGTTAGCGCCATAAACGGTAGAGGTGGCGACGATACTATCCTAGTAGAAAAGGGCGCAAACGTAGACGGTATAGTCGGAAGATGGGGTAATGATGATATAACCGTAACAGGGAAAGGCACCGTCGTAAAAGAATTCATTCATGGCAATGAGGGCGATGATACGATTAGGGTTTTGGACGGTGCTGTCGTCAAGGGCGATATTGAAAATAATACTGAAGGTAAGATCGGCAGCATTGAAGGCAATGCTGGTAACGATATTATAGAAATTGATGGAGGAGTTAACAAAGAAGGTTATGTTGGCGGTAAAATTATTAGTGGAGACGGCGATGATATCGTTACGATAAGGAATACAAATCTAGACAAAGTCGACAATGTCTACAATAAAAACGTCAAGGTTGATACTGGAACTGGCAATGATACCGTAAATTTATATAAAGTTACTGTAAACGATACTAATATCTGGACAAAAGAGGGCAACGATACTATAAATGCTACTGATACTATATTTAAAACAACGCAAGGAACTGGAATAGGAACTGGAAGCGGTAATGATATTATAAATATAAATTCAGGGTCTAGTTTCGAAAGCGGTACGCATATAAGTGCAGGCGAAGGTAATGATAATATCAATATAAATAACGGTGCTCATCTAAACGGAGGCCACGTTTATGGCTACGAAGGAAACGATACTATAAATATAAATTCTGGAGCTACTTTGACGAACTCTTCTGTACGTGGAAATGAAGGTAATGACACTATAAGTATAGATAACGGAGCCAGTATAAATAATTCCGGTAATATAGCCGTAAACGGGGATGTGGGTAATGATACTTTAGTTTTGAAAAACGGAGCTTCTGCTGGATTTAAGAACTTAAATTTTGAAAACAAAGTATCTATAACTCATACAAACGGGGATGTAAATATAACCGATATGGAAGGCGATAAAACCGTGGACCTATCCCAGCTATCTGCTATAACGGATAAAAACGTAAAATCGGTAGATATGACGAGTATATACGGCGCAAAACTAAACATCACCGCACAAGACGTGCTAGACGTCAATAAAACTACCGGTGATACTCTTACCGTAAAAGGCGGTAGCGACGATACCGTTCATAAGACAGATACATCCTCATGGCAAAATAATAATGACGGAACGTATTCTACGACCGTAAATGGCGAAACGGTAAGTATTAAAATAGAAAATAACGTTACACTGGATTTATAATATCTTATTTAAAACCCAAGAATTTCTTGGGTTTTACTCCAAATAAAATTACTACAGTTTTTAATCTTATATTATTCTAGTAACTGTTCTAATTTTTGGCTTTAACAACTAGTTAACGTAGCAATAAAATAAGTTAGATGGTGTAGAGAACAGCGAAATAAGCAACAAAAAATAATAATATCAATCCACCTTTATAAAAGGTATTTTCTACTACTTTTTATTTTAACTTGGGTTACACCTAAAATGAAATATCAAATTGTAAAAGATAGCACGAGCTTAACCAATATCCTGCCATCGATTGTGGAATATGTAACGATACTATCGACTTCAATAATGTTAAAAATTTTTGATGATTAAGTTGAGTGGTCATGTTAATATAAACGAAAACGCAGTCAATAATAATGCTGAGCTTAATTTACAGGTTAGTCTTTATTGTACCCCAGTACAATAGACAAGCCCTTTTAAAAATTTATATAATTCATTCAGAATTTCAAATAATATAACAATAAGGAGAACATGATGGCTAAAGAAGCCGGAGTAGTTAAAAGCGTAAACGGAGGAATAGCAAGAGCACTTAATGACTTAACAGGAGAGGTAAGACAATTAAGTGTAGGAGATATTGTATACCAAGGTGAAAAGATAGTTACAGAGGGTTCTAACTCTAAAGTAACAATAACTCAAACTGATGGTAAAGATATAACTTTAATAGGTAAAGATACTCTAACTCTAGATCAAGACTCTAACAATAACGAAACAGTAGCTGATATCTCAGCTTTACAACAAGCCATCTTAAAAGGAACAGATCTTAATGCTCTAGAAGAAACTGCTGCAGGTGGTCCACAAGCAGGTGGTAATGGTGGAGATGGCGTAAGCTTATCTTCTACTAGCTTTGCAGAAGGAGGCCACATTAGTAACATAAATGCTAATGTAGGAAGCATAGATGCTTTATCTCTAGCAGCAGGTGGAGATAATAGCTTTGGTGTAAGTGGTGGAAATGATTTAGGTATAAAAAATACTAATGTGACAACTGAAGGACCAACATTGTTTGGTGGCATAGAGCTCTCCTCGTCTTTCTATAGCGACGATATTTCTAACGGCTACTTTTCAAATTTAGGAACGGCCATGCACAATGCATGGCTAGATAGCGCGGAAGGCGTAGCGCAGATAAACGATATGAAAGAGCAAATGAAATCGGCTCTCGAAAACGTTAAACAACCTTATCCGAACGACACGCAAAATGCTTTTACGGCAGAGCAAATAGATAATTTAGTTAACGAGTATGCAAATTTAAAATCCGCTAAAGAACCCGTAGATAGTTCGAATAGCGCAAATTTAACGAATACGAACAATTTGTCGAGACTATTTGATACCCTTGGAACTCAAGTTAGGATAGGACAAAAAACGATAGAGATAGACGGGCATCAATTCCAAAAAGCTACCGCATCGATTCCTGAAGAAAGTATAGAAAAAATAGGCGATAGCGGTTGGGGACTAATCAAAAATGCCGCCGGAGAACCGGTAGCCGTAATGCCGATCGGTAAAATAAAAACAGGATTAAAACTCGGTGTCGGAAACGGCGAAATAGGTAACGAAACGCTAACTACGAGTACCAATGAAAACGTGCACGTCATATCCCACGGTGGCGTTCAAAAAATTTTTACTAACTATACCGATGCAGATAACTATATGAAAAGTATCGGCACGCATTATATTGACAATCCGGCTTACGACCCTATGAACCCAATGTCTGCGCCGTCTATAATTCCGGTAGATTCTAACGGTAACCAAATTTCATCTTACCAGGCTTATAGTTCTACGACTTATACTACAAATTTAACTACTCTAAAATTGCCGGCTAGTACGTTGGCGAATTTGAGGGTATTCGGTAGCGACGGAGACGATACGCTTATGCTAGACGGCGTAACCGTAAAAGCCGTTTACGGAGGTTCTGGAGCCGATAACATTACCGTTAATAATTCTACTATTACGGAATATATTTCAGGCGATGCCGGAAACGACAATATAACCGTTAATAATTCTACTATCAACGGCAAAACTATTACTAATAGCGACGGTTTATCAAGTCATGAAGCTATTACCGGAAATAGCGGACAAGATACAATAAGCGTAACGAATTCTAATATTACCGGTAATATAGACGGCGGGGCGGATAACGATAAGATAGATGTTGTTGGTACCGGCATCAAAGACGGTTACGGAAAAGTCGTAGGCGATATCAACGGCGGAGACGGAAATGATTATATAAACGTAATGACCGACATAGACGGTAACATAAATGCGGGCAGATCGTCCGATAGCGGAGTACCCGGTATCTTAGACAATCACTCTAGGTACCACGATAGAATTATGGTCGGAGCGGTACCTACGCCGGGAACTAGTGTTGCCGTAAAAGGAAACCTTACCGCTGACGGTAACGTCCTGATCGGTACGAGCGACGCTCGCATAAACGGAAACGTTGTAGCAAATAGCGCCTCAAACCAAAGCGCAGAAATAAGTTTGAGCCAAAATACGGTAATAGACGGAGACGTTATAGGGGGTCACGGAAGAGATTTTATAGATATAAGAGGATATCATGACGGAACTAAAAACGCTATAGTTCACGGTAATGTCGATACTAGAGAAGGTGACGATAGAATAGACGTATATAACGGTAGCGTAGGAGGTCAAATCGAAGGTGGAAAAGGCGACGATATGTTCAACCTATATAAAGGATCTCGCATAAACGGTATAAACGATATAGAAGGAAATAGTCAGCTTCAAGTAAGCGAGACTACGGTAGATAGTAATCTTAATTTTAACGGTGATACCAAAATAGAAGTAGTTGCGGGCGGTAATATTTCGACCAACTTAAATTTAAGCCATAATAATAGAATTTCGGCAATGGGCGATGATGCCAAAATAACCGGTGATATAAACTTTAGTGGTAACGGTAAACAATTTGTTAGTGCAATCGACGGAGGCGAGATCGTTACTGTAAATTTAGGAAATGGACAAAACGAGGTCATGGTTGGAAGTGGGCGTAGCGGAACGTATCAGGACTCTAAGATAGATAACGTAAACGGTGGAGGTGGAACCGATACCATAAAAGCGTTTAGTGGAGGTACTATAAATAACCTAAATATAAAAGACGGTAACGGTGACGATACTATATCTAGATTCAGTACGGAAAGTTACGACGATATGGGCCAACACACTAAAGGAGAGGGTGTTATAAATCATATCCAAAAAGATAGCGGAGATAACGAAATACACGGTAGAGTGATAAATAAAATGACCAATGAAGGGGAAGAAAGGCATATTATTGTAGATAGTTCGAAAAATAGTAACATAGATCTATCTAGCATAATGGAACACGGTTTAAGTCAAAATCATGCAGGCGTTATGAACCACGTATACGACTCAATAGACATATCAAATGTGGCAAATGCTAGACTTAAAGTTAATATCGCAGATGTGCTAAATGTACCTGAAAAAAATCATGGCATCGACGAAATAGAAACTGTTTTAAAGCTTAAGTATGGCTCAGACGATAGAGTAACTCTTGAAAATGGTGGTAGTAAAAACGGTTGGCATGAGATTACAAATGACGGTGATGCTAGCAATAAAACGTATAAAGCAGAGCTAGATCACGACGGTAACACATATTCGGTTATAATTAAAGTCGACAATGATTCTATTACTCCGGATATTTAGTTGATTATATAAAAGAAATAAATCCTTTATATGTAAAGCAACTAAAAGTATTTAGTTGCTTTACTACCTAGTACCCAAAAATAACAACTGTAAATTTTGCAATACCTATAATTTTTAGCGTTTATTTCATTTAATATTAATCTACAAATTTGACCCTATTTTAGCCTAACTGAAGAAAAACAAATTAACTCTAAATCCCTACTGTTTGTTTCACAATATCACACAAATTTTTCAACACTGTACCCCAGTACAATAGACAAGCCCTTTTAAAAATTTATATAATTCATTCAGAATTTCAAATAATATAACAATAAGGAGAACATGATGGCTAAAGAAGCCGGAGTAGTTAAAAGCGTAAACGGAGGAATAGCAAGAGCACTTAATGACTTAACAGGAGAGGTAAGACAATTAAGTGTAGGAGATATTGTATACCAAGGTGAAAAGATAGTTACAGAGGGTTCTAACTCTAAAGTAACAATAACTCAAACTGATGGTAAAGATATAACTTTAATAGGTAAAGATACTCTAACTCTAGATCAAGACTCTAACAATAACGAAACAGTAGCTGATATCTCAGCTTTACAACAAGCCATCTTAAAAGGAACAGATCTTAATGCTCTAGAAGAAACTGCTGCAGGTGGTCCACAAGCAGGTGGTAATGGTGGAGATGGCGTAAGCTTATCTTCTACTAGCTTTGCAGAAGGAGGCCACATTAGTAACATAAATGCTAATGTAGGAAGCATAGATGCTTTATCTCTAGCAGCAGGTGGAGATAATAGCTTTGGTGTAAGTGGTGGAAATGCTGTTGGGGCTGGGGCTGTGGCAACTCCTGTTATACCTCCTATTGCTACAATTACAGCTCTAGGTTCAACAAATGTAACAGAGGGGTATTATTGGGAAAGTCTAGAGTATAAATTCTCTCTAGGGGATCTAGCTACAAATGGCATAAATAGCTTAGCAACTAGACCAACTACATATACTTTTAGTCTAAGTGGTGTAGAAAAGGGTGTAGATTATGAAGAAATAGAAACTCCAGATGGCAATTTTGTCTTTGAATACAAAAACGCTGATGGTGATTGGGTTCCAATGTATGGTAATAAACTTACCGTAAATGATCCTAGAGATATAGAAAATATAGAGGTTAGAATAGCGCAGCTAACAGACAACTCTATCCAAAATCAAGGAGAACGTGTAGGAGATGATTCTCGTTTTAGTAGTATAGACGGAGCAGTTCAAGGCGTTTATGAAAGAAAAGCTACTGTAAACGTAACTAGCGATAATCCTCAAATAGCTTCGTCAAGCAATACTGGCACTATTACTGATACGGACGATGAAGTATCATTTACTAAGGGCTTAGATGGAAAAACAATAGACACTGAGATGGGTAACGACATTATTAACCTACATGGAGAGATTAAAAACGGTTCTCAAGTGAATTCCGGAGACGATGACGATGTTGTAAATTTATACGGCAATTTATACGGCACTACGAATACCCCTAGTCTTATTAATACCGGTAATGCAAATGATTTAGATATCGTAAACATTAAAAAAGGTGCTTCTATAAATAAAGCAAATATAAGCGGTAGAGGTAGTGGGGAGATAAACTTTGAAAGTGGCTCGACAGCAGATAATTTTCAAGTAAATTATTATGCTTCAAGCGGAAGTACTGTAAATATCAAAGGGCACTTAAAAAGTACAGATACAAGTAATTTAAGCACTATCAATACAGGAAATGGGGGAGACAAAATAAATATAACCGATGGAGGCATAGTAGATAATGTTCAAATGTATCTTGGCGGAGGAGATGATAAGGTTTTTATAAACGGTGCCACACTTAAAGGTGGTAATTCTAGAATAGCTATGCAAAACGGTCATAATGAGATTACGATTAAAAACTCGACTGTAGAAGATACTCATTTGACTGGATACGGACAACACGGTCAAGACGGCACTATATTTAATTTTGATAAAGGATCTTACGTAGTTACCAGAAATTCTATTATGGGAGGCGGTGGAGATGATATCGTAAATATTAAATCTGGGGCGATTTTTGGCTCGCATATAAATTTAGGAGAGGGCGATGATGTAATCAATATCGAGGCGGGTTCACTTGTAGTCGGAGGAAGTGCATTTTATAGTGAATTGCATGATGATAGAGTAGATACAAAAACCCTTAATATTAAAGGCGGTGAAATCAATAATTTTTATTTCAATGCCCCGGATCCAATAACAAACGAGACTTACTCTTCTAAAGAGGATATTATCAATATGAATATTACGGGCGGAGTCATTAAGAGTTCTAAATTTTATACATCCGAGCATTCCGATAATGTAACGATTAGCGGTACCAAAATTAGTAATTCTATTATTGATACTAGAGACGGGGACGATTTTATATCTATCGGTAAAAACGCTAACATCCAAGATACATCTAAGATTGATGGTGGAGCCGGATATGATACATTAAAAGTTGCTGACAATAGCATAGATTTTAGTCATGTTAAAAATATCGAAAGACTAGATATAACAGACGTTAATAAAACTCTAGCCGATACCAATGTTGTAACACTATCAGCTAAAGATGTTTTAGATATGACTGACAATAACAACAAGCTAAGAATAGATGGTGATGGTAACGATAGGTTAAATTTAAGCGGCTTTAACCAAAGCTCCGCTAGGCCCGTAGATTCGGACTATACGGAATACACTAGTACTGACGGAACCGTTACGATAGAAATTAAAAACGATATAACGAATATAACGTTCTAAGCTTACGCTTTATTAACAAAAAGATTAAATACCCCAAGGTTTATCCATTGGGGTATCTCTTTTCTATTATTAAATTTTTATAATTGTTTATATTTTTAACTAGCATCAAATCTACAAATTTTAGTTATTTAATCAGTAAGTCTGGATGATAAACAAAGGCTTAAAATGGATTAAAATTTGGCGGTAAATGTAGATAAATTTACCGCCATAAGGATAAATTATTTTCCAGTTGGATCTAAACTGTTTAAGATGTAATTTACTTCATCATCGCTTAGCTCATAGTGTAAAAATTCTTTATAAAATTTCTTCGTTTCAGCTGCTATATCTATATCTTTAAAAATTTCAGGGTGTAATATCTTAGCCGCCCATAAAATTTGCAAAGCCCCCTCGGCTCCATATCTATCCCAGCTAAAAACGCCAGTTGGATTTACGTAAACTCTTTTATTTTTTACAGCGTTAGTATCTGCGTAGATAGGATTTTCATATATCTTTTTTAAAATTTCTGGAGCTTTAGCTCTGCCTATGATGATCACATCTGGATTTATATTTGGGATCTCTTCTGCGTTTAGTTCAAGCATATTTCCAGCTTTTTGTACTGCATTTACTCCGCCTGCGACTCTTATCCACTCGTCTATGATCGTATTTGCGACGTCAACCTTAAATAAATTCTTGCCGTCTGCTATGTGAAGCACTTTTGGTCTATCTGACGTGGCAATATTATCCGTTTTACTTAGTGCTTTTTTAAGGTTGCCGTCAAAATATTTGTTAAATTTCTCCGCGATCTTCGGCGCGTCGCCTCCTATGACCTCAGCCATTATAGATACGCTCTTTTTCATATCCGCATGATTCGTAAATGACGGATAAAGTACGGTAAAGCCGTTTTTAGTTAGTTCTTCTTTGTTCTTTTTATCGGCGGCTATAACGACGTCCGGGCTTAGCTTAACTAGCTCTTCTACCTATAAGTCTTTGCCGTTTACGCCGTTTGGAATGCTTGAAATTCTAGGATAAACGTGCGCAAACCATTTGTTGTTTTTGATTAGATCGGTAGTCGCTACTATCTTATTCGCGCCGCCTAGCATTAATATGATTTGATTATTCGCATACCAAAGCGTGGCGATTTTTTCTACTTTTGCGGGAACCTTTACGACGTCGCCAGTGATGTCCTTGACGTCTCTAAACTCAGCTGCATTAAGCAAGAGGCTCGCAAACAGCACCACTAAAGCCATGAAAAATTTTTTCATTTTTTCTCATTATATTAAATATATATTTTTATATATAAGTACTAATACTATATGTTATTGCCTTAATAAACAATATCTTTACAATATAAATTTCTAATTTAGAGCTTTAAAATTTATGAGTGAATGTGAATTTCTATCTATTATCGATAGATTAAATTTATAGCAAGGGCTCCCCTTTTTGCACTGGGCAAAAAGGGGAGAAAAGAGAGATTATTTCTCAAAAGCTTTTTGCAAGCTAAATGGAAATGCTTGATAGCCCATAGCATTTGTCATCTTTATCTCGATGCTAGGCTCTTTTGCGCCCCACTCAAACTCATCTATGTGTGGGCTAGGAAGTCCTACTGGGCGACCTTTTGCGATGTCAAACTGCATACCAGCAACGGCTGAATAGACCATCACGCTATCAAGGTCATCTTGATACTGCGTAAGGCTAGTAACCGAGCTATACCACTCTTTGCCACGCTCTTTGCCGTACTCCCAAATTTGCTCAACTGTCTTTTTCTTTTCATCTATCTTATAAACGACTGCGCGAGAATACTTCATGCCAGCGATGGCTGGTTGCTCCATGCCCCTTGTGTCGCCGTTATCAAAGACGCTTAGATAAATTTCGCCTTTTTTAGACTTGCTATCTATCCTAAATGCTGTGTGCTGCGTCCATTGCCAGTCAAAGCCACCTTTGTCGCTCTCGTATCCTGGGCATTTTGAGTATTCATCTTCGCAGACTATTTTGTTGCCTTTGCTATCAACTGGCTGGAGGAGTTTATCTTTAAATTTATCGCTCCAACCCTTGTGAGCGCCCATGATCCATTTTACTTGTTTGTCACGGCCGATCTTGATAACTGCGTCTTGGTGGCGGCTTGAGATGATGATACTATCATCGCTTGGATCGTAATCCACGCTATTTACGTGTGCCCAGTTGCGTCCAGGACCTGCTCCTACGATATCGCCCCATTTATCGTGCGTATCCATAGACTGAAGCTCATCAGAGCTTGCAGTGTGACCTGCTTTTTTAGCGTCTATGTTTAAGCAAACTGCGCCTTGATCAAGCGTTTTTAGCACGATATCGCGGTAAGGATCAAGAATTTCATATAGTCTAAAGTCATCAACTACGTTGCCATCGCGGTCAAGCTCAACGATCACATCGCGCACTGTTCTTACGTTTTTGCCATCAGCTCTTTTATAATCAGCATTTGCCACGCGCAAGAAGTAGTGTCCGTTTTGTGCTACGTCCATTGAGTGAGAGAAGTCGTTGTAGCTAGCTGGTAGCTCGCGGTTAAAAATTTCTCTACCCATGATGTCGTATTTTGCGTATCTTTGGCCGTATCCCCAAGTCATAGCGCCGTCATCATTTTGCTTAAAGCCCATCATTACACCAGCGTGAAATGGCTGTTTAAGATCGTAAATTTTGCTTGGCTCAAGGTACCATCTAATCTCGCCTTTTGTATCAAGGATGAAGTTATTTGGGCTGTAGTTCCACTCGATCGCACCGCCAGCTGGGTTGTTCCAAACGACTTTTGTGCCCTTGCCAGTTTTATTTACGAAGTTATTTACATAGTAGAGGCGGTTAGCAAATTTAGCACTTGCTGGCTTAGTAACCTCGATCTTGTCAAATAGTGCGCCCTTTTGATTTGGTGTACCTGAGCTTTCTAGATAGATAGCTGGGGCGTAAATTTTATAGCTCTCTTTTATATGCTCGGTCTTACCTTTGTAGCTCTTGTCGTACTCGACCTCAACGGTATTTTGATAGTCAGGATACATGCCAAAAACTGGGATGCCGCCATGTGTGCGAAGATGCTTATCAGCTACTTTGTAGCTTATCACCTGACCGCCTTGCTTTGGCACGATGGTTACTTTGGCATTGCTTAGTGTGTAGCCGCCATTTTTGATGACTGCTGTAAGTGGGGCAGTGTCATATGGATTTACCACTACTTCGCCTATTTGCCCAGTGATAGCATAGTCTAGTTTAGCCCCGCTTGGGCCGCCTATCGCAAAAGCGCTTGAGCAAAGTATAGAAGCTAGCGCAACACAACTCAAAGTCTTTTTCATAACATCTCCTTTGGATAAATTTTATAAACTCTACTCATAAAGCTTATAAAATTTAGAAAAAGCCTTGGAACGCCCAAGGCTTAAAATAGGTAAAAGGAGTAATAAAAAATATTGCGTCCTTCGTAATTGTAATAAAACCTTATAACATAAAAATCACGATAAACTTTATAATGGCTTAAAATCTAAATTTATATTAAAAATTTTTGCCTTTTTGGACCTTAAGCTAGCATTTACGCTTTAGCACTTATAATCAGCCCCAAATAATGGAGTAAAACTTATGACACTAACTTACAATGCAAAGAAAATTTATGAAATTTGGTTTGGTTCAAAAAGTGAGCTTGAAGAGAGCAATGCTAGCTTTTTAGAGGATTATTTAAATTTTTTAGGCGATATTAGTGAAGTGATAAATATTGATGAAAAAACAAGACTTTCGGTTATCATCGCCTCTCTTTGCGTGAGCAAAGGTGCAAAAAGCTCATTTAAAAGCTTCGTTAGGGCTGCTTTAAATGTAGGCATATCAGCAAAAGAGATAAGAGAAATTTTATATCAAGCAGTGCCTTATGCTGGGCTTGGCAAGGTAGAAGATTATATATTTTTAGCTGATGAAATTTTTAATGAGCGCTATATAGAGCCTGAAAATATGCCTAAAAAATCAAGAGAGGGCAGAGGCGAAAGAGGCCTTGAGATACAAAGAAAACTCTTCCCAGCGGTTGATAAATTTATCGCATCAATGCCAAATGATCAAAAACATATAATGGAATTTTTATCGCAAAACTGCTTTGGCGATTTTTATGCAAGAGATGGGCTTAGTTTAGAGCTTAGGGAGCTTTTGACATTTGTCTATATCACGACTCTTGGCTTTGCAAAGCCACAGCTTTTAGGGCACATTGCTGCAAATTTTGGCATCGGCAACGATAGAGCTAAGCTAATAAGTGTTGTTACAACTCTTATACCATTTATAGGCTATCCGAGTGCTTTAAATGCATTATCAGCAATAAATGAGATAAGTTCTAGTAAAAATTAAATTTTTAATCAATACAATATCTTATAAATTTCAGCCAAAATTTATTCTAGCGTTAAATTTGCGGTTGAGCTTGGTTGTAGAATAGCTCAAAATAAATCATCTAAAGGAGATTATCATGAGTTTTCTATCTAAATTTAGCAAGGCTATCTTTGCTGTTGCAGTTGCTGGAGCGATTAGTGCTAGTGCGTTTAGCGAGGGAGAGGACTACGTCAAGCTTGAAAAGCAACTAAGCGCGGGACAAAATACGCTAGTTAAAATTTTTAGCTATGCTTGCCCATTTTGCTACAAATACGACAAGAGCGTCACTCCAAAGGTAGTTGAGAAAATTCCTGGACTAAAATACGAGCCATTTCATCTAAAGACAAAGGGCGATTATGGCGAGGTTGCGAGCAAGGTTTTTGCCGTGCTTATCGTTATGGACGAGGCAAAAGGTGTCAGCTTATTTGATGAAAATTCGCTATTTAAAAAGGCTAAATTTGCCTACTACAAGGCTTATCACGACAAAAAAGAGCGCTGGAGCGATGGTAAAGACGCTGAGGGCTTTTTAAAGACTGGACTTGATGCTGCTGGCGTTAGTAAAGTAGACTACGAAAAAGAGCTAGCTAATCCAAAAGTGACCGAGCTGCTTAAAAAGTGGGACGAGAGCTATGACGTGGCCAAAATTCAAGGCGTGCCAGCATTTGTCGTAAATGGCAAATACCTCATCATGACAAAATCAATTAGCTCACTTGACGGTATGGCAGCACTCATCGAAGAGCTTCTTAAAAAATAAGGCGTCACATGAGCTTTTTTAAAAAAATGGCTAAATTTCAAGACTCACGCATCTCTTGGGCGGTGCTAGTCTTTGTAAGCGTTGCACTTGTCGTTATCGCGCACTCGCTCTTTCAAAACTACGCCTATATGCCTCCTTGCGAGCAGTGCGTCTATATACGTTTTGCATTTTTATGTATGGCACTTGGCGGCGTGATCGCTATGATAAATCCTAAAAATTTACTATTTGCTCTAATTGGCTACGTCTTTGCCTTTTGGGGAGCGGTGCAGGGCATAATGTATAGCGTAAAGCTAGCTAAAATCCACGATGCGGTGCATGGCGATGATCCTTTTGGCGTGCAGGGCTGCTCTACTGAGCCACACTATCCATTTGGTTTGCCGCTTGAAAAGTGGGCGCCTGACTGGTTTATGCCAACAGGCGACTGCGGATATGATAGCCCTATGGTGCCTGATGGCGTGATGCTAAGCGATTTGCAAAAGAGCATAGTTGATCTTTATGCGGACGGCTGGTATCTTGTGCCATCATCTAAATTTATGTCGATGGCTGATTGCACGCTGCTTGGATTTGGTGTTTGTTTTGTAGTGCTTGCGCTTATGCTCGTTTCAAAGCTTTTATCCTTTTTAAAATGAAATTTAGTTAGCCCAAATTTGGGCTAACTTAGGATATACTGCACGCATGGGTATTAATTTAAAATCACAAAATATTAAAATCTACGCCATCATCTTGCTTGCTAGCCTTTTTGTAATACTTCTTGGGCTAAATATTTATAGCAATGCAAAAGAGAAAATCATAGAGCTATCTGATAAAAATAACATAGCAGTTAGCAAAAATATCGTAAATAACTTTCAAATTTGGCTTGATGAGCGTATAAATTCACTCATTCGTGCGTCAAAATTTATACAAAATGCAGACATCGTAGATGACGATGAAAAGATAGCCGGCTTTATAAAGCTCTTTAAGCAAAACGCAAAAGAATTTGATCTAATGCAGCTTTTAAGGGATGATGGAGAAATTTTTGTAGATGGAGAGAAAATTTTAGAAGAAGTTATGCCAAAGAGCGAAAGAGCAGGGCTTATCTGGTATGTTGAGACAAAAAATACAAATGCCCCAAGCGTAAATTTCATGCAAAAACATAAAATTTTAAAAGGCTCAACTCTAAATTTATGCGTTCCAGTCACAAAACAAGCGAAATTTAAAGCAGCACTTTGTGGCGTCGTGCGTATAGAAAATATCTTTAATAGCATTAAAAATTTTAGCCTTGCGCCAAATTCTTACTCATTTTTAGTGACTCATAGCGGTGAAATTTTAACATCGATACCTGATCTTGCTTTAAAAAAAGAGATCGAGGAAAAATTTAAAGAGTTGTTTTTAAAAGATGAAGACATTACAAGCTTAAAAATAGGACAAAATTTAATCCAAGTAGCTGAGATACCAACGATAAATTGGTTTATAGGAGCTGGCACAAATAATGAAGAGGAAATTTCAGCTTTAACAAAAGAAGCTTTAAAAAATGCTCTAAGCTTGCTCTTTGCCTTCGTTGCGCTCACATTTTTGGCAAATATTCTTCATAATTTTATGTATAACAAGATAAAAAAGATACAAGATGAGTATGAGACATTGCTAACTCATAGAGCCAAAATGAGTGAGGCTGGCGAGCTAATAAGTGGCATCAATCATCAATTCATTCAACCTGTAAATTCGCTAAAACTAATGCTAAGCTCGTGCATAATGTTAAAAAAAGAAGGTAAATTAAGCGATGAGGAGCTAATAAATTTACTTGAAAAAGGGCAAAGCTCAGTCAAACTTCTTTCAAGTACTATTGAAATTTTTAGAAATTTTTACAAAAGCGCTGAAAATGTGAGCGAATTTGAGATACAAACAAGCATTAAAAATCTAATAACTCTCATGCACACAGAGCTTAGTAGGGCAAATGTTAGTGTAAAATTTAGCGGCTTTAATGAACAAAAAGTCCGTCAGATAGAAAATATAATCCAACAAATTTTACTAATCCTAATACACAACGCAAAAGACTCACTTGTCGAAAGCTACAAAGATGAGCCACTAAAACGTATCATCGATATAAAATTTAGAAGCTTTGAAGATAAGTGCTACATCGGAGTTTATGACAATGGAAATGGCGTAAGCGAGCAAATGAGCGAGAAAATTTTTACTTGGCTAAATACCACCAAAAAGCAAGGAAATGGCATAGGGCTTTATTTCGCTAAAAAGCTAGCGCAAGAAAAGCTAAATGGTGACGTAAGACTCGTAAATAACGCAAAGCCAACGGTATTTGAGCTAAGTTTTGATATAAATTTAAAGGACTAAAATGCAAGAAGTCTTAGAAATTTTAAAAAAGACGTCCGTCTTGGTAGTCGAAGATGACGATATGGCAAGAGAGCTTATTGTTAGCGGGCTTAAGCCTTATTGCGAGCAGGTAATTGGTGCTTGCAATGGACAAGATGGCGTGGAGAAATTTAAAAAGCAAGGCTTTGATATCGTGATGAGCGATATTCACATGCCAGTGCTTAATGGCTTTGAGATGATGAATGAGATGAAACGTACAAAGCCGCACCAAAAATTTATCGTCTTTACCTCTTATGATAGCGATGAAAATTTGATAAAAAGCATGGAGGAAGGGGCGATGCTTTTTTTAAAAAAGCCTATTGATATGAAAGATCTTAGATCAATGCTTATTAGTTTAAGTTTTGAACGAGATGAAAAGCTGGTTTATTTAAGCGATGAGGTGAGTATAAATTTAAAAAGAGAGAAAATTTATAAAAATGGCATTGAAATTTATCTTAGCTTTTTGCAAAATAAGATATTTTGGCTCTTTGCTTATAATCTAAATAAGCTAGTTACTTATGAGATGATAGAAGAATTTGTCTATGAGAGCGATGTTAGCAAGGCGGCTATCCAAAATGTGATACTTCGTCTAAAGCGTGAGCTTGGCGTGAAATTTAAAAATATCAGCGAAAGCGGATATATTTTAATCACAAAATCTGAATGATTTGGAATTATCGCCACCTTGTACCATAGTACAATATACAAAAGTAATTAAATATACTAAAATACCGACAAATAAAAATAAGGAATAAAGATGGCAGCAGTAGCTGGTATAGTTAAAAGTGTTTCATCTGATGTTATAGCGATAGACCAAAATGATCATGTAAGAGTTTTAGACGTAAATGATAAAGTATATATCGGAGAGGCTATAAAGGGCGAGAGCGAAAGCTCAAGTATTACAATCACTGCGAATGATGGACAAGATATATCAATAAACGGATACGATACTCTTTGGCTAGATAGTAGCGTAGTAAGTGATGATATTGGTGAGTCTAGCATAGATACTGACGCATTGTTTAAAGCACTTCTTGGCAATGATTATGTATCGATTTTAGATCATATAAATGAAAAAGTAGATGATATTCTTAGCGCAACCAATTTAGAGCAAGAAGAGATAAGTGATAATACAAGCGTAAATATTAGTTTTAATGAAATAGATCCAAATTTAGCAAATGAGCATGGATTAAGAGAAGATGATCTTTTAGCTAAAATAAACGAACATAAAGAGAGCGACAAACAAGTAGATCCTAGTTTTGAGCATACAAATCTTAACGCAACTACGATATATATAGATATCGATAACGACTTAAATAAACTTTCATAAATTTGAGCTTTTTGCTCAAATTTCTTCTGTTTTAAAAAACTCAAATTTATCTAATATCCTCTATAATAAGCCAAAAATTTCAAAGGAAAACGATGAAAAAAATTCTAATCATCGCAGGCTCTTGTAATAGTGGCACAGCTGGGCTTCAAGCAGATATAAAAACATGTGCTAGGCTTAATTGTTATAGTGCAACAGCGGTAACTTCTTTGGTCGCTGAGACTACGGATGCCGTAAAAAGCGTGGTTTGCTTAGAGCCTAGTTTTGTCAAAGATCAGCTAAATACGCTTGCGGAAGAATTTAGCTTTGATGCGATTAAGATAGGTATGTTATTTAGCGAAGAGATTATGGAAGTGGTGCGTGAGTTTTTACTAACTCAAAACACTAAAGTAGTGCTTGATCCAGTTTGCGTCTCAAAAAGCGGACACAAGCTTATAAAAGATAGTGCGGTGGCAAAACTAAAAGAGCTAATGAGCTTAGCTACAGTAACTACTCCAAATTTAGATGAGGCAAATGTGCTTTTTGGCGATAATTATAAAGATTTGCCTTGTGATGTTATCGTAAAGAAACATATCAGCAAAGATAGCAGTATAGACACACTTTATAAAAAAGATGGTTCGCTAAGAAATTTTAAAACCCCACTTGTTAATCCGCTTGTAATGAGTGGAACTGGTTGTAGCTTCTCAACTGCACTTGCTTGCTTTTTAGCAAAGGGCAAGAGCTTAGAGGAGTCTATACAACTTTCAAAAGAGTATATTTGCTCTATCATAAAAGAGAGCATTGATACAAGGCTTGGCAAAAATCGCTTACTTTGGCATGGAGCGAAGTAAAATTTATTCCTCTGATCTTTGCACGGCAGCTGAGTGAGTGATGATGTCGTGCAGATTTAGTTTATCTTTTCTAAAGAAACAAAGGCAAAGTCCAAGTATGCTAAAGCCAGCAAAGGCAAAGCAAATTTGGCGCAAGATGGTGTGAAAAAAGCTTAGTTTTCTACCGGTTTTTAGGTTTATTAGATAAATTTCTTGTGCTTTGTAGCCTGGAGTTTGTGCTTTTATGCTAAAAAAAAGGCACATTATAAGCGAGATCAGGCTATTTGCACCAAAAATGGCAATTTGGTTATGCAAAAATGCCTCTTTGCCATCAAGCACAAGATATGTTGTCGCATAAAATATCGGCATACCGATGATAAAAAGATCGATGATAAAGGCCTTTGCTCTAGCCCAAATAGGTGCGATTTTTGCCTTTTGCTTTGCCAAGTCAATTTCCTGTATTTATGTAGATATGGTTAAATTTCTCCCAGTCGTATAGATAGACTAGGTTGTCACTCTCGCCGCTATCATGTCTAACGCAAAGCATAGTAGAGGCACGTGAGACTTTGCACCAGTGATTATAGAGATTAAGTTTTTTGATATCGCTTTCTAGCACGCCAATACAGCCTATATATTCATAAATACTAAGATCAAAAAAGCTTTTATTTTCGGTCCTTAGCAAGCATTTTTTACTATTTTCTTGCATTAAACTAGCTCTACACCTTTGCCATTTACTACTTCGCCTATCACGTAGCCATCGCTGCTAGCTAGGACAGCATTGACATTTTCTTTAGGCACAACTAATATCATGCCAACGCCCATGTTAAAGGTTCTCATCATCTCGCTTTCTTCTACTTTTTGAGCGATGATTTTAAAAATTTCAGGCGTTTTTATAGTGCTTTTTTGTACTTTTGCACCAAGTCCAGCAGGGAAGACGCGAGGCAAGTTTTCAACTATGCCACCACCGGTGATGTGAGCCATTGCTGTGATCTTATCTTTTAAACTTAAAAAGTCGCTCACATAAATTCTTGTTGGTTCAAGAAGCACATCGATGAGTTTGCGCTTGTCCACTTTTTCATCAAATTTTAGTCCAAGCTCGCTAACAACTTTTCTTGCAAGAGAAAAGCCATTTGAGTGCAGGCCACTGCTAGGAAGCGCGACTAAAACATCACCAGATTTTACAAATTTGCTCCTATCGATCTCATCAGCCTCAGCGATACCAACGGCGAATCCAGCAAGATCGAAGTCGCCTTTTTCATACATCGATGGCATCTCCGCTGTCTCGCCGCCGATAAGTGCGCATTGCGCCTTTTTGCAGCCATTTGCGATGCTTTTTACCACCTCTTTGGCGCTCTCTATCTCGAGCTTTGCTGTTGCGTAGTAGTCGAGGAAAAAGAGTGGTGTAGCGAAGTTACAGATGAGGTCATTTACGCACATTGCGACTAGATCCTCGCCCACGCCATCAAATTTCTTAGCATCGATAGCTAGGCGAAGCTTTGTGCCGACACCATCAGTCGCCCCCAAAATAGCAGGATTTTTATATCCGCTTGGTAGTCTGACCGCTCCTGAAAATGACCCAATGCCGCCTATAACGTTTGGTGTTTGTGTAGATTTTACGAAAGGCTTTATCGCCTCAACAAAGCTATTTCCAGCATCTATATCCACTCCAGCATCTTTATAGCTTATCATCTTTGCCCTTTTTTGTAATTTTTTAAAACTTTAGCCAAAAGTTGCTAAAATTGTCATCAATTTTCAAAAATGGAGCGAGTTTGCAAAAATTCCCAAACGCTTATGTCATTACAGGCTCTATTGCTAGCGGTAAAAGTATGGCTATAAATTTGCTAAAAGAACGAGACTTTAGCGTGATTGATGCGGACGTGATCGCTCATGAACAGCTTGAAATTTGTAAATGTGAGATAGTGGAATTTTTTGGCAAGCAAATTTTAGATGAGACTGGCAAGATAGAGCGCAAAAAACTAGGTGCCATTGTTTTTAATGATCCAAAAAAATTAAAAATTTTAGAGCAAATTTTGCATCCAAAGATAAAGGAAGAAATTTTATCTTGCGCTACAAAGCTTGAGTGCTTGGGGCAGGTTTATTTTGTAGATATCCCTTTGTTTTTTGAAAAAGAGGATCGCTACGCTGAGTTTAAAAATGTAGCCTTGATCTACGCACCAAAAGAGCTTTTGCTAAGCCGCCTAATGAGCAGAAATGGTATAAGTTTAGAGGATGCAAAAGCTAGAGTAGAGCTTCAGATGGATATTGAGCAAAAGCGAAAAAAAGCAAATTTTATAATAGATAATAGTGGCGATAAAGAAAATTTGGAGCAAGAACTAGAGAAATTTCTAAGGCAAATTTATGGCTGAGCTTATATAAATTTGGCAAAAAATAGAGCAATTTTAAAGGAAAAATAATGCAAGTTTCAAAGTACAACGCTAGCGGCAATGATTTTGTCATATTTCATACATTTTTGAGCAAAGATAGAAGTAAGCTAGCAAGGCAAATTTGCAGCAGAACGAACGGTGTGGGAGCTGACGGGCTAATAGTACTTTTGCCTTACGAAAAGGGTGTGAAATGGGAGTTTTACAACAGCGACGGAAGCTACGCTGCGATGTGTGGCAACGGCTCTCGTGCTGCTGCTAGATATGCCCATCTAAACGGCCTTGTTAGTTCAAGCGAATTTGTCTTGCTAACTGGTAGCGGCGAAGTGATGGCAAGCGTGAAAGGTGAGTGCATTGAGGTCGTACTAACAAGTCCAAAAATTTTAAGTGAACCGCTAAATGAAAACGGCAAAACTTGGTATTTTTACGACACAGGCGTGCCTCATCTTGTAAATTTCACGCAAGACTTAGATGAATTTGACGTCAAAGAGTGTAGGGCACTTCGTCAAAAGTACAATGCAAATGTAAATTTAGCCAAATTTGAGGGCGAAGTTTTAAAGGTGAGAACCTACGAAAGGGGCGTGGAGTACGAGACGCTAGCTTGTGGCACTGGCATGGCGGCTTGCTTTTACGGAGCTACTTTAAATTTAAACGCAGCGCAATGCTTAAAAGTCTATCCAAAAAGCGGCGAGGAGCTTGGCCTTAGACTAGAAAGCGGCAAAATTTTATTTAGCGGAGCGGTGAAACACTGCTTTGACACGAGTATTGAAATTTAGCTTTTAGAGCGAGTTTTGTGCTTGCTTTGAGTTAGTCAGAGCAAGCAAATTTTTAAATTTATATCGCTAAATTTGCGCTCAACAGCCGAACTAAATTTACAGCGGTACTGATTAAAATTTAAATACAAACCATTTAAGAGTTTAGCTACTTAAATATCTCAAGAATTAATTTATATGAAATTTAGTGGGGTGTAAAAAATCTCCGCCGAAATTTTATTTAATGGAGCGGTGAAACACTGTTTTGATATGAGTATTAAAATTTAGCTATTTGGCCGCTGGTAGTTAAATTTGGCTAGTAGTTTGTAGAAGTCGCGGGTAGTAAATTAAAACAAAGAGTTTTATAGATTTTTTGTTATTAAATTTTAAAGTGTATAAAAAAGAAGATCTCCGCCGAAGCGGAGAAAATGTGTTATTTTAAAGCATTTTTTGCTTGTTTTGCAAGTGCCGCAAATGCCTTCGCGTCATTCATAGCTAGATCAGCTAAAATTTTTCTATCAAGTTCTATATTAGCTTTGTTTAAGCCGTTAATAAATCTTGAATAGCTAATGTCGTTTAATCTGCAAGCTGCGTTGATACGAACGATCCATAAACGTCTGAAATCACGTTTTTTCTGGCGTCTATCGCGGTATGCATAAACTAAACTTCTCTCTAGTTGCTCTTTAGCTTTTCTAAAGTGTTTGTGTCTAGCACTGAAAAAGCCACGTGCTAGATTTAAAACTTTCTTATGGCGTCTTCTTCTAACTACGCCCGTTTTTACTCTTGCCATATTTATCCTTTTACAAATTGGCGCTCACGAAGTGAGTCTTGCCCCTAAATTTGGGGGAGTTTGAATGACTTTTTTGTCAAAAACTTAAATCTACGCTGCTTATACGCCGAGCATTTTGCGAACGGCTGAGACGTTTGTGCTATCCACATAGTGTGGCCCACGAAGGTCTCTCATACGCTTACTAGGTTTTTTTGTTAAGATATGGCTTCTAAAAGCAGAGCCTCTTTTTATCTTATTTTTACCTACTTTAAAGCGCTTAGCAGCACCGCGAACGGTTTTCATCTTTGGCATGCTAATCCTTTTTGAAATTTTATACGCAATTGCGTAAGTTTTGGATTATAGCGAAAAATCCTTTAGAAAATTTAAATTTCACTTAGACAAAATTTGCAATAAATTTACATTAAACTTAAAAAAATTTTAAAATTTATAATTAAATTATTAAAATTTAAATATAATCACATAAAGAAATTTTATTTCACTAAAGGAGTAAAAATGAAAGGCAAAATTCTTGCATCAATTGTTGCTATGAGTGCGATTTTAGGCACAAGTAGCTTGGCATGCACTACCATTTTAGTAGGAGATAAAGCTTCAAACGACGGCTCCATGCTGGTTGCCAGGAGTGCAGATAGTAAGGCTGTAAAGGCACAAGTCTTTTTGATCCATCCGGCCACAAAAAATCAAACTGGTATGCATAGCTCAAAGGCACATGACGGCGCAAATGACTTTACATATCCACTTCCAAAAGATGGCATGAGATACACAACCATCGCAAACTCTCACACAAAACTTCACGGAGCGGTCGGCTACAATGAGGCTGGCGTTGGACTAAGTGGCACTGAGACCATCTACGCAAAAGACGAGCTTTTAAAGATCGATCCATATAACGAAGAGAGTGGCATCACAGAGGATGATATCCCAGACGTGCTTTTGCCACGTATGAAGAGTGCAAAAGAGGGTGTTAAGCTCCTTGGCGAGATAGTTGAGACAAAAGGCGCTGGTGAGGGCTTTGGTGTGGTATTTATTGATGCAAACGAGCTTTGGTACTTTGAGACTGGTACAGGCCACAAATGGATCGCTTCAAAGATCCCGCAAGATGAGTATTTCGTTACTGCAAACCAAGGTCGCCTTCAAAACTATAAAGAGAACGATCCAAATTTTATGGGCGCAAAAGATGTGATCAAATTTGCAATAGATAACAAGACTTATGATCCTGCAAAAGATGGCGAATTTAACTTCACAAAGGCCTATACAAGGGACGATGAGAGGGATGTGACTTACAACTATCCACGCGTTTGCTGGGTGCAAAGCATGTTTAACCCAAGTCTAAAACAAGACTTCGCCGATGGTCAGAAATTTCCAGTATTTTTAAAACCAGAGAAAAAACTAAGTGTTGAAGATCTAAAAGCTGCAATGAGAGCCCACTACAACGGCACTGCGTTTGATAACTACGCTAGCAAAGACGAAGATAAGAAAAACATCTACCGCGCCATAAGCGTCTTTAGAACATACGAGTCTCACGTCATGCAGGTGCGCCCATGGCTACCAAAAGAGATCGGCCGTGTGACCTACGTCGCTCTTGGCATGGCTGATCTTAGCGTTTATTTGCCGTATTACGAGGGGCTTGATGGCTTTATAAAAGGCTACTCTGATGGCTCTTATGACGCTGATGATACTTCGATATACTGGGTTTATAGAAAGCTTCAAACCCTTGTGATGACTGATTATGAGAAGTATTCGCCAGTGGTAAAAGAGGCCTACGCTAAATTTGAAAAAGAGTTGGCGGTAAAACAAGCTAAATTTGAAGATGAGTACGTAAAACTTTACAAAAAAGATAAGAAAAAAGCGGACAAACTCCTAAATGAATTTAGCCAAAAGACAATGCAAGAGGCAAAAGATCTAACTAAAGATCTTACAAACAAAGTCTTTACTATGCTTACAGCTGATATGGACGCTAAGTTAAAATCCCTAAATAAAGGCAAAAAAGACTAAAAACTCTGGGCGTGAAATTTAGTAGCGCCCAGACTTTAAACAAAAATTTGGCAAAGAGCGTTTATAATGCGACAAAAATTCACTACAAAGGAAAAACGCTGATGCCTTGTCCCATGCGTAAAGCTCATTAATCTCGGCAAAAAACATATCAGCGATTTTCAAAAAACACGTAAATTTTTAAATAATTTCACATTTTTTCACATTGATATAAATCCATTTTTGCTATCAGGTCCGTTGCATTGTAACTGCATTTTTAATAGCAAAGCTAAGCAGTGTTTGAAATTTGGCAAGGACCTTTTTAGCAGGGTTTTTTATAAATTTTACTTTAGTTTAAGAAGAAGCGGGTGTCATCCACCGCATGTGGTGTGATCCAGACTTGTGCGCAGCGCAACAACATTGAACGTGCTGGGGGCTTGGGTTGTAGGGATAAGGGGGCGGTTTCGTAATTCTAGCCCCCTTGTACCTACATAAAAATATTCAAGGTGGCTGTGCTTTACACAGTTTTAATTAAAAATAGAAATTTAAAAAGGATAAAAATGATAAAAAGTTATGTTTTAGGTTTTCCAAGAATCGGAGAGAAAAGAGAGTTAAAGCGCGCGTTAGAGGGCTTTTGGGCTGGTAAAGAGGGCTTTAGTGAAGAAAATTTGCAAGAGACTGCAAAGACACTTCGCCAAAGACACTGGAAATATCAACAAGACGCTGGCATTTCGGCTATTAGCGTTAATGATTTTTCATTTTACGACCTAATGCTTGATAACATCATCGCTTTTGGCGCTACACCTCCAAGATTTGCAAATTTAAGCGGCTCGGAGCAATATTTTGCTTGCTCAAGAGGTAACAAAAATGGTGTTGCAATGGAGATGACAAAGTGGTTTAACACAAACTACCACTACATCGTGCCAGAGCTTAGCAGTGAGAGTAAATTTAGCCTAAAAGCGGACAAAATTTTAAATGAGTACAAAGAGGCTAAGGCTAACGGCGTAAAAGGTAAGGTAAATTTGATCGGCCCTATCACATTTTTGGCTCTTTCAAAGACGACTGACGGCAGTTGCCCATTTAAGCACCTTGACACGCTTGTAGGCGAGTACAAAAAGCTACTTGAGCAAATTTCTAAGCTTGATGATGAAATTTTAGTGCAGTTTGATGAGCCGATCTTTGTAACTGATAAAAACGAAGAGCTACTTTTACCACTTATCACAAAGGTTTACAACGAGCTAACGGGCGTTGCAAATAATGTTAAAATCGTATTTGCGACATATTTTGAGCATGCGATCAAGGCAGTTAGCGAAGTGGCTAAAACTAAAATTTACGGCATCGCTCTTGACTTCATCCACGGTAAGAGAAATTTCGAAGTCCTTGAGACTATCAAAAATAGCCATTTGACGCTATTTGCTGGCGTGATCGATGGCAGAAATATCTGGAAAAGCAACATCGATGAAAAAGTAAAACTTGTAGGTGAAATTTCAGAAAAAATAGGCGGCAAAGACTTTTACATCGGCACTTCATGCTCACTTCTACACGTGCCATACACTCTAAAATATGAAGAGAATTTAAATCTAGAGATCAAAAGCTGGCTAAGCTTTGCGGTTGAGAAGCTTGATGAGATCAAGATCATCACAAAACTAGCAAACGGCGAGAAGCTAAATGATGCTGAGGCTAAAATTTACGAAGAAAATAAAAATGCTGTTAAAACCCGCGCCACTTCAAAGCTCATCCACTCTGAAAGCGTTCAAAAACGTATCAAAAATTTAAGCAAATTTGAGCGTGACGAGAAATTTGAAGACCGCATCAAGATCCAACGCGAAACGCTAAAATACGGTATCTTACCAACAACAACGATAGGCAGCTTCCCTCAAACGGTTGATCTTCGCGTACTTCGCCAAAATTTTAAAAAAGGCGAGATCGACGCAGCCGCTTATGAAGCTGGCATCAAAAAATACATCGATCACTGCGTGAAATTCCAAGAAGATATCGGCCTAGACGTGCTAGTACATGGCGAGCCAGAGAGAAACGACATGGTCGAGTACTTTGGCGAGCAGATCAGCGGATACGCATTTAGCCAAAATGGCTGGGTACAAAGCTACGGTAGCCGCTGCGTCAAGCCACCACTTCTCTTTGGTGACGTAAGCCGCCCAGAGCCGATGACTGTTAAGTGGATGAAATACGCTCAAAGCATCACAAAACACGTAATGAAGGGCATGCTAACAGGTCCTGTGACTATGCTAAACTGGAGCTTTGTGCGTGACGATCTTCCAAGAAGTGAGGTGGCAAAACAGCTTGCACTTTGTATCTATGACGAGATCGCAGACCTTCAAAATGCGGGCATCAGAGTGATCCAAGTCGATGAGGCAGCGTTTAAAGAGGGTTATCCGCTAAGAGCTGAAAATATCCCAGCTTATGAGAAATTTGCTGTTGATTGCTTCAAGCTTTCAGTAAGCTCGGCTGAAGCAAAAACTCAGATCCACACGCATATGTGCTACTCTGAATTTAACGATATTATTAAGACTATTGAGGCAATGGATGCTGATGTTATCAGTATCGAGACTGCAAGAAGTGGCAACGAGCTACTTAAAATTTTCAAAGCCGTTGGCTACAAACAAGAGGTCGGACCTGGCGTTTACGACATCCACAGCCCACGCGTGCCAAGTGTCGAGGAGATCGTCGCTCAGATCAAAGCTCTGCTTGAAGTCTTGCCAAAAGAGCAGCTCTGGATCAACCCAGATTGTGGCCTAAAAACTAGAAAATGGGAAGAGGTCGAGCCAAGCCTTAAAAACATGGTAGAAGCTGTCAAGATCGTAAGAGGTCTATAATCCAAATTTTAGCGTCTAGTAAGCCTAGGCGCTAAACTCCGTTTAAATTTCAAAAAAAGTTAGAAAATGTTAAAAGATAAGATCATAAACAATGAAAGTGGTATAGTGCTTTATGGCCTAACGCCTCCAAAGGCTGAATTTGACGAGGTGAAGCTTAAAGAGATCGCTGCAAAATGGGACAAGAGGATTACAGATGTGCAGGCTGATGGCTTGGTACTTTACGAGATCCAAGATGAAAGTAGCCGCATAAAAAGCGAGCGAACTTTTGAATTTAGCGATACATTAAGCCCTGAAATTTACTACTCAAAATACCTAAATTTAAAGACACCAAGCATCTTTTATAGGGTCGCGAACAAATATAATGAGAGTGAATTTAGAGCAAATTTAGCCAAAAGTAGTAGCGATATAAATGTTTTTGTTGGCGTTGCTTCTGGCAAAGTAGAGCCTAAAATGAGCCTAGAGCGTGCTTATGAGATCGCTAGAAATGAGTTTAAAGAGCTTGTAGTAGGCGGTGTTTGCATAGCTGAGAGGCACGCCAAAAAGAGAGATGAAGAGCAAAGGATGAGCCAAAAGGCCAAAATGGGAGCAAAATTTTTCATCTCGCAGGCGGTTTTTGATATAAATTTGGCTAAAAATTTACTAGCAAGCGTAGTAAAAAGTGGGTTAAATTTGCCTATCATTTTGACATTTACGACTTGTGGCACGCCAAAAACGCTAGAGTTTATCAAGTGGCTTGGCATAAGCGTTGATGAAAAGAGCGAAAAAAGAATGCTTCAGAGTGATGATTTTTTAGCCACAGGATCGCAAATTTGCCTTGAAAATTTCGCAGAGCTTTATGAATTTGCTAAAAAGTTTGGTATAAATATCGGCGTCAATGTTGAAAGTGTAATGGCAAAAAGAGCCGAGATAGAAGCGAGCTTGGAGCTAACACATAAGATGAGAGAGGTGTTTTGATAGTTTAAAAGCTATCAAAACTTATATTTTAGATGGTTTTAGTAAGTTCTTAGTCTTTTTTAGCTTTAATTATATAAGATTTTTAAGCTCATTTTAAAGTAGATAAAATTTATGACAAATATATTATTATGTGGTGGTTCTGGTACGAGGTTGTGGCCTATTAGCAGGACTTTAATGCCAAAACAATTTATTAAATTATTTGACGATAGTTCACTTTTTCAGCTAACTGCACTACGAAATAGCGAAATTTGTGATAATACATTTGTAATTACAAATACCGATCACTACTACTTGGCGATGGATCAGATAGAGAATTTAAATATCACAAATTTTAAATATCTGCTCGAGCCAGTTGGTAGAAATACTGCACCAGCGATCACGCTAGCTTGCCTTGCACTTGATTTAAATGAGATTGTTTTAGTAACGCCATCGGATCATTTGATAAAAGAGATTAAAGCATACCACATAAGCGTAAAAGCCGCAAAGGAGCTGGCAGAGCAAAATTTTTTGGTTACTTTTGGCATAAAGCCAAGGTCGCCTGAGACAGGATTTGGATATATAGAGAGCTATAATGGTGATGTGAAGGCTTTTTATGAAAAGCCAGACTATGAAAGGGCAGTGAAATTTCTCAAAGATCAAAATTTCTACTGGAATTCAGGTATGTTTGTCTTTAAGGTAGGCGTTTTCTTGGATCAGATGAAAACTTTTGCTCCTGAGATACTTGAAGCATGTAAAGTAGCTTTTGATAATGCAAAAAAAGACGAATTTGATATTAAAATAGACACTACCGATATGCAAAATATCCCACAAAATAGTATAGACTATGCTGTGATGGAAAAGTCTGGTATTGTAAAAATGGTAGCTTTAGATGCACCTTGGAGTGATCTTGGAAGCTTTGATAGTTTGGATGAGCAGCTACAAAAAGATATCAATGGTAATACAATAAATAGCGATCTTTTACAGATAAATTCTCACAACAATCTAGTTTTATCTAGTGGCAAAAAAATAGCCTTGATAGATGTCGATGATCTAACTGTTGTTGATACAAAAGATGCTCTTTTAATATCTAAAAAATCTTCTAGCCAAAAAGTAAAAAATGTAGTAGAAATTTTAAAAGAGGAGAGCTCTGAGCTTTGTAATGCCCATGTTACGACAAATAGGCCTTGGGGAAACTATACTGTCCTTGAAAATCAAGATGGTTATAAGATAAAGATAATAGAGGTAAAACCTGGCAAAAGACTATCCTTACAAAAGCATTTTCATAGAAATGAGCACTGGATAGTACTATCAGGAAGTGCCACTGTGACGATAGGTGAGACAACTAGACTCATTTGTCCTAATGAGTCTATCTATATAAAAATGGGTGAAGTTCATAGGCTGTCTAATGAAGGAAAAATTCCTGTGGTTTTAATAGAAGCTCAGGTAGGCGAATATACAGGTGAAGATGATATAATTCGCCTAGATGATGATTTTAAAAGGTGATTTATGGATAAAAAAGTAGCATTAATAACTGGTATAACTGGTCAAGATGGATCGTATCTGGCAGAATTTTTACTAAAAAAAGGCTATATAGTCCATGGTGTAAAAAGGCGAACGAGCCTTTTTAATACAGATAGAATAGATCATCTCTATCAAGATCCGCATGTTGATAATAGAAATTTTTTCTTGCATTATGGTGATATGACAGACTCTATGAACTTAACAAGGATCATTCAAGAAGTACAGCCAGATGAAATTTATAACCTAGCTGCCATGAGCCATGTGCATGTTAGCTTTGAGACACCAGAATATGTCGCAAATGCTGATGGTACAGGTACTCTTAGATTGCTTGAAGCTATAAGGATATTAGGGCTTGAGAAAAAGACTAAAATTTACCAAGCCTCTACATCTGAGCTCTACGGAAAAGTGCAAGAGACGCCGCAAAGCGAAACGACTCCATTTTATCCAAGAAGCCCTTATGCAGTCGCAAAGATGTATGCATACTGGATAACGGTTAATTATAGAGAGGCTTATGGCATTTTTGCTTGTAATGGTATATTGTTTAATCACGAATCACCAGTTAGAGGTGAGACATTTGTAACTAGAAAGATCACAAGGGCAGCTAGTAAGATAGCGCTTGGGCTTCAAGACAAGCTTTATCTTGGAAATTTAGATGCCAAAAGAGACTGGGGTCATGCAAAAGACTATGTGAAGATGATGTGGATGATACTGCAAGCTCCAGAGCCAGAAGACTGGGTGATAGCAACTGGACAAACAACAGCAGTTAGAGATTTTGTAAAATTTGCATTTGCTTATGCTGGTATAAATTTGAGATTTGAAGGGACTGGCGTAGATGAGGTAGGAGTCGTGGACTCACTAAATTTTGAAAAAGCAAAAGAGTTAAATTTAGATATATCACATTTAAATATCGGACAAACTGTGGTTTGCGTAGATCCAAGATATTTTAGGCCAACGGAGGTTGATTTGCTACTTGGAGATCCGAGTAAAGCAGAGAAAAAGCTAGGCTGGAAGAGAGAATTTAACCTTCAAGACCTAGTAAATGATATGATGAAATCGGACTTAAAGCTCATGACAAAAGATCTCTATCTAAAAGATGGCGGATATGAGACAATGAGCTATTTCGAGTAAGAAATGGATAAAAATAGCAAAATTTATATAGCAGGACACAGAGGACTAGTAGGCTCTGCTATAGTGAAAAATTTAAAATCAAAAGGCTATGAAAATATAATCACAAGAACTCATAGTGAGCTTGATCTAATGGATCAAAAAGCAGTTTATGAGTTTTTTGAAAAAGAAAAGCCTGAGTATGTGGTGCTAGCTGCTGCAAAGGTCGGCGGAATAGTGGCTAATAGCACGTATAGAGCTGATTTTATCTATGAAAATTTGCAAATTCAAAATAATGTGATCCATCAAAGCTATGTGCATAAGGTAAAAAAACTATTATTTCTGGGAAGTACTTGCATATATCCTAAAAATGCCCCACAACCAATGAGTGAAGATGCGCTTTTGACATCTCCACTTGAATACACAAATGAGCCATATGCGATCGCTAAAATAGCCGGGATGAAGATGTGTGAGAGCTATAATCTGCAGTACGGTACAAATTTTATATCTGTTATGCCTACAAATTTATATGGTCCAAACGATAACTTTGATCTAGAAACCTCGCATGTATTACCAGCGCTTATAAGAAAGATACACCTAGCAAAACTTTTAAGTGAAGAAAAATTTGATGCAGTGGTAAAAGATTTAAAAACAAAAGATATAAATGAGGCTATGGCTTATCTTAGTAAATTTGGTATTTCAAAAGACAGAGTAGAAATTTGGGGCACAGGAGAGCCTAGACGAGAGTTTCTACACTCAGAAGATATGGCTGATGCTTGCGTATTTTTACTGGAAAATAGAGACTTTAAAGATACTCATGACAAAAATAGCAGAGAGATAAGAAATACGCATATAAATATAGGAACTGGCAAAGATATCTCTATAAAAGAGCTAGCAAATTTGGTTAAAAATATAATTGGCTTTAAAGGAGAGCTATATTTTAATGATAACAGGCCTGATGGCACGATACTAAAACTAACGGATCCCTCAAAGCTCCACTCTCTTGGTTGGAAACATAAAGTAGAGATTGAAGATGGATTAAAGACACTATATGAGTGGTATTTAAATGACTAATTTGAAAAAGCTATTAGCAATAACAACAAGACAAGAAAAGAAAAATTTTATTATTTTGATTTTTATGAGTATTTTTTTGTCGGTTATTGAAACCGTTGGAATATCTGCTATTATGCCGTTTATTACCTTAGCATCAGATCCATCAAAAATAGTTGGTAACGAATATTCAAAAAAAATTTATGACTTTTTTGACTTTTCTGCTACTACTAATTTTATGATATTTTTTGGACTTTTATTAATATGTTTTTATATTTTTAGAGCTTTTTACTTGGTATTTTATAATTATTTGCTTAATAAATTTGCATTTGGAAGATTTCATATTTTTGCTTTTAGACTTTTTAAAAACTATATAAATTTACCTTATAAAAGATTCGTAAAAAGAAATAGTGCAGAATTAATAAAAACTATCATAAATGAAGCTTCAAATCTTTCTTTTTATATGCAAAGTTTACTTTTGATTTTCTCAGAGTTTTTTACAGTGTTGCTGCTATATGTCTTATTGCTTTTAATGGACTGGAGAATGACTCTAATTTTAACAATTCTTCTAGGAATAAAGGTGTTTTTTTTGATATCTTTTTTAAAAAAAAAGATAGAGAAGGAAGGATCCAGAAGATCAACAATGCAATCAAAAATTTATAAAATTTTAAATGAAACATTTGGAAATTTTAAAATTATAAAACTTATACAGAATGAACAAAAACTTTATAGTGAATTTTCTAGTATAAGCTATGGCTATGCAAAAGCCAATATTGTAAGCAATACTTTAAGCCAACTACCTAGACTCTCTTTAGAAACGATTGGGTTTGGTGTTCTTATAGGAATTGTTGTCTACGTTCTTTTTAAATATAATGATGCAAACTTTGTTTTGCCAATTATTTCTATGTATGCTCTAGCTTTGTATAGAATTCTTCCTGCTTTAAATAGAATACTTTCTAACTACAATACTCTTGTATTTTTATCTAACTCTCTTGATATTGTATATAGTGATCTTAGCTATACTCCACAAGTAGAAGGTGAAAATTATATAGATTTTAAAAACGAAATAGAGTTAACAAATATAAGCTTTGAATATAATAAAAATAAAAAGGTTCTTAAAAATATCAATATAACTATAAATAAAGGCGATAAAGTTGCTTTTGTAGGAGAGAGTGGGAGTGGAAAGTCCACACTAGTTGACTTAATTATCGGATTATATAAACCTCTTAGTGGTGAAATAATCATAGATGGCAAGAAATTAACTTCTGATAATATAAAATCTTATAGATCAAAAGTAGGCTATATACCGCAATCGATATATCTTTTTGATGGTACAGTCGGAGAAAATGTGGCTTTTGGCTATGAATATGATAAAGAAAGAATAATAAAAGTCTTAAAGAAGGCTAATATATATGATTTCTTATCCTCAAAAGAAGGGATAGACACACTGGTTGGAGATGGTGGAATTCAGTTGAGTGGCGGACAAAAACAAAGAATAGGAATAGCTAGAGCTCTATATAGTGACCCCGAAATTTTAGTATTAGATGAAGCAACAAGTGCTTTAGATAACAAAACAGAAGCAAAAATAATGGACGAGATATATGAAATAAGTCAAGATAAGACATTATTAATAATTGCACACAGATTAAGTACAATTGAAAGGTGTGATAGGAAGATAATGCTATCTAATGGAAAAATAATATGAACAATATCTTAAGACTAATAGGACGCACGAAAAATCTCTTTGAGGATGATATAAATGCACTTGATAAAGACCTAAAAGAGATAGTTTCAAGCTCAAGCTTTCTAGTTATCGGTGGGGCAGGATCTATAGGCTCTGCCGTGACAAAAGAGATCTTTATAAGAGATCCAAAAAAGCTCTACGTCGTCGACATCTCTGAAAACAACCTTGTCGAGCTAGTACGTGACATAAGAAGCGAGTTTGGATATATAAATGGTGACTTTAAAACTTTTGCCATAGATGTTGCAAGTGCCGAGTTTGATGCACTTTTAGCACAAAGTGGTGGATTTGACTATGTGTTAAATTTATCAGCACTAAAGCATGTTAGAAGCGAAAAAGATCCGTTTACGCTTATGAGGATGCTTGAAACAAATATCTTTAACACCGACAAAATGCTGTCCCAAGCTTGTGATCTGAAGTCAAAAAAATATTTCTGCGTTAGCACCGATAAGGCTGCAAACCCTGTAAATCTAATGGGAGCTAGCAAGCGCATCATGGAGATGTTTGCGTTTAGACACTCTTTAGATATTGATGTCTCAATGGCTAGATTTGCAAACGTAGCATTTAGCGACGGCTCGCTTCTTTTTGGCTTTCAAAAGCGCATAGAAAAGTCTCAGCCTATAGTCGCCCCAAACGATGTCAGGCGTTACTTTTTAACGCCAAAAGAGAGTGGTGAACTCTGCCTTTTAAGTACTATTTTTGGCGAAAATAGAGATATATTTTTCCCAAAATTAGATGAAAATTTAGATCTCATAACATTTAGCGAGATAGCCAAGCGATACTTAGCAAATTTAGGCTATGAGCCGTTTCTGTGTGAAAATGAGGAGGAGGCCAGAAAGCTTGCAAAAGTGCTTCCAAAAGATGGCTTTTACCCTTGTCTTTTTGCGCCTAGCGACACGACTGGAGAGAAGGACTACGAGGAGTTTTTTGTTGACGGCGAGAGACTTGATATGCAAAGACTTCAAAATATCGGCATAGTCAAAAATGATGCAAATTTTGACAGCAAAAAGCTAGAAATTTTTAAAAACAATATCTTAAATTTAAAATCAAGCTTGACATGGAGCAAAGAGGACGTTTTACGCGAAGTTTTCGAGCTCATACCAAATTTTATGCATAAAGAAACAGGAAAATATCTCGATGAGAAAATGTGATTTTGACGAGGTTTTGAACTTTATAAAAAGCACCTTTGGCAAGGACAAAGTCCCACTTCACGAGCCTAAATTTATAGGCAACGAGAAAAAATATCTGCTTGAATGCATCGACTCTAGCTTTGTCTCAAGTGTCGGTAAATTTGTAGATGAGTTTGAAAGCAAGCTAGCTCAAATGGTCGGAGCAAAATTTGCAGTTGCTACGACAAATGGCACCTCTGCGCTTCACATATGCCTAAAGCTAGCTGGCGTAGAGCAAAATGACGAAGTGATTACCCAGCCAGTTACTTTTATAGCTACTTGCAACGCCATTAGCTATCTTTTTGCAAAGCCAGTTTTCGTGGACGTTGACCTTGACACGCTTGGTATGTCGCCAACGTCACTTAGTGCGTTTTTGGAGAAAAACTGCGAGCTAAAAGAGGGCAACTGTGTAAATAAAACTAGCGGCAGGATAGTGCGTGCCTGCGTTCCTATGCATACTTTTGGACTGCCTTGCAAGATAGTTGAGATAGCTGAAATTTGCAAGCGTTGGAATATCGTTTTGGTAGAAGATAGCGCCGAGAGCCTTGGTAGTTACTACAAAGGCTCTCATACAGGGAATTTTGGCAAGCTTGCAGCGATGAGCTTTAATGGCAATAAGATCGTCACAAGCGGGGGTGGTGGAGCTATTGTCACAAACGATGAGGAGATAGCAAAGCACGCTAAATTTATCACCACAACGGCCAAGGTGCCACATCCTTTTGAATACCGCCACAGCGAGATCGGCTACAACTACCGCCTACCAAATTTAAATGCAGCTTTGCTTGTAGCACAGCTAGAAAATTTAGAGCTATTTTTAGAGAGTAAACGCGAGCTAGCGATGATCTATAAAGAGTATTTTTCTAAATTTGATGATGTTAAATTTATAGATGAGCCAGCGAACGCTAGGTCAAATTTTTGGCTAAATGCGGTGCTGTTTGAAAGCCATGAAAAACGAGATGAGTTTTTGAAATTTAGTAATGAAAATGGTGTTTTTACCCGTCCTATCTGGCAACTTATGAATGAGCTTGATATGTTTAAGGGCTGCCAAAGAGATGAGCTAAAAAATGCTAAATTTCTAAGTGATAGGATAGTAAATATCCCAAGTAGTGCAAGAGTTTAGTCGTGCAAGATGTAGTTTTAGTAGGTGGTGGCGGGCACTGCAAAAGTGTGATAGATGCCATCGAGAGCGAAGCTAAATTTAATATAATTGGTATCATAGATACGGCAGAAAATATTGGAAAAAATGTACTTGGCTATGAGATCATCGGTAGCGATGATGATCTGGCTGAGGTTTTTAAATCATGCAAAAATGCTGTGGTGACGGTTGGTCAGATAAAAAGTCGCGAGCCTAGAAAAAGGCTCTTTGCACTACTAAAAGAGATAGGTTTTATACTTCCAACCATAGTCTCGCCACTTGCGTATATCTCAAAGCACGCAAGTGTAGGTGAGGGAACGGTTGTGATGCATCATGCCTTGATCAACGCTGGTGCAAGTGTCGGCAAAAACTGCATCATAAACACAAAAGCACTTGTTGAGCATGACGCAACTATCGGCGATCACTGCCATATCTCAACAGCAAGTGTGGTAAATGGCGGCGTTGTCGTGCAGGATGGGACATTCTTTGGTAGCAATGCAACTAGCAAAGAGTATATAGTGATAGGTAAAAATTCTATCATAGGTGGCGGAACTAGTGTGATGAGAAGCTTGGAGCAAAACGCTTTTATAAAGGTATAAAACTAGAATTTTAAAGGAATTTTGATGTCAAATAGGGTTTTTATCATAGCCGAGGCTGGAGTAAATCACAATGGTGATATAAATTTAGCCAAAAAATTGATCGACGTAGCAGTAAAGGCTGGCGCTGATGCGGTAAAATTTCAAACCTTTAAAGCTCAAAATCTTGTTTCAAAAAACGCACAAAAAGCTAACTATCAAAAACAAACTACCAATAAAAATGAGAGTCAGTTTGATATGATAAAAAAGCTCGAGCTAAATGAAAATATGCATAAGGAGCTCATAGCCTACTGCAAAGAAGAAAATATCACATTTCTCTCAACTCCTTTTGATAGCGACAGTATAAAGCTTCTTCACGAGCTTGAGATTGGCACATTTAAGATACCGAGTGGCGAGATAACAAATTTACCTTATCTTAGGCAGATAGGTGGGCTTAATAAAAAGATCATTCTTTCAACTGGCATGGCAAATTTAGGCGAGGTGGAAGCCGCGATAGAAGTACTTATAAAAAGCGGCACGAAACGTGAAAATATAAGCCTTCTTCATGCAAATACGCAGTATCCAACGCCGATGGAGGATGTAAATTTAAAGGCGATGATAACTCTAAAAAATGCCTTTGGGCTTGAGGTCGGATATAGTGATCATACGCTTGGCATTGAAGTCGATATCGCAGCGGTTGCCATGGGTGCAAAGATCATAGAAAAGCACTTTACGCTTGATAAGAGCATGCCCGGACCTGATCACAAGGCTAGCCTTGAGCCAGATGAGCTAGTGGCGATGATTAAAGCCATTAGAAATATCGAGCTAGCACTTGGAGATGGGCTTAAGCATTTTAGTAAAAGTGAGAGCGAAAATATAAAAATAGCTAGAAAATCGATCGTGGCAAAGTGTGATATAAAAAAAGGTGAAATTTTTAGCGAACAAAATATCTGTGTAAAACGCCCAGGAGATGGCATAAATCCTATGAGGTGGGATGAAGTGATCGGACAAATTTCACAAAAAGACTATAAACAAGATGATTTGATATGAGAAAAATTTGCGTAGTAACTGGCACTAGAGCTGAATATGGCCTGCTTTACTGGCTTTTAAAAGAGATCAAGGTAGATGGTGAGCTTCAGCTTCAACTTATTGTCACCGGCATGCACCTAAGTCCTGAATTTGGGCTCACATACAAAGAGATTGAAAAAGAATTTAATATAGATAAAAAGGTTGAAATTCTTTTGTCATCGGATACATCTATAGGAATTTCAAAATCAATGGGGCTAGCTCAGATATCTTTTAGTGAAGCTTATGAAGAGCTTAATCCAGATATTGTTGTTGTGCTTGGTGATAGATATGAAATGTTTAGTGCAACCAGTGCTGCAATGATAGCTAGAATTCCAATCGCTCATATACACGGCGGAGAAGCAACCGAGGGATTAATAGACGAAGCAATAAGGCATAGTATTACGAAAATGAGCCATTTGCATTTTACTGCAACCAATGAATATAAAAATAGGGTAATCCAGCTTGGTGAGCATCCAGATAGAGTTTATAATGTAGGTGGCATGGGAGTAGAAAATGTAAAAAGACTAAAACTCCTAAATAAAAAAGAGTTTGAAGAGTCAATAAATTTTAAGTTAAATAAAAAAAATATATTAGTTACTTTTCATCCTGTTACTTTGGAAGATGATACTGCGGAAGAGCAATTTCAAGCGTTATTAAATGCTATAGATGAGCTAGAAAATACAAATATTATATTTACGAAGGCAAATAGTGACACAGATGGAAGAATTATAAATTTAATGATTGACAGATATGTATCTAATAACCAAGATAAATCAGTTTGTTTCACTTCTCTTGGACAATTAAGATACTTGAGTGCTCTTCAGTATGTAGATGCAGTGGTTGGAAATAGCTCTAGCGGGCTTGTGGAAGCTCCTAGCTTTAAGATAGCTACCGTAAATATCGGAGATAGACAAAAGGGACGCATAAAGGCGTCTAGCGTAATTGACTGCAAGCCCGATAAAAATTCTATTTTAGAAGCTTTTAATAAGGTATATTCTTGCGAATTTCAATATGTTTTAAAAAGTGTAGTAAATCCGTATGGCAATGGGTGTGCTAGTAAAAAAATAATAGAAGTTATAAAAAAAGTGGATTTAACAAATATTTTGAAGAAATCATTTTATGATTTAAAGGTTGATTTATGAAAATTTTATTTATAGGTACTGTCGAGTTTTCATATAAAGTCTTAAAAAAGCTTATCGAACTAAACGCGGAAATAGTTGGAATTTGCACCAAAAAAAAATCTGATTTTAACTCTGATTTTGCGGATTTAACTCCACTTTGCAAGAAGGCAGGTATTCCGTTTAAATATATAGATGATATAAATTCTAATGAAAATATTGCTTGGATAAGAAGTTTAAGTCCGGATATTATATTTTGCTTTGGCTGGTCAAATTTAATAAAAAAGGATTTACTCGGTTTACCAAAAATGGGAGTTGTTGGATATCATCCAGCTTTGCTGCCAAAAAATAGAGGTAGACACCCGCTTATTTGGGCTTTGGCTCTTGGACTTAATGACAGTGGCTCTACATTCTTTTTCATGACAGAAGGTGCAGATGATGGGGATATATTGTCTCAAGAAAAGATCGAAATTTTATACGAAGATGATGCAAAAAGCCTATATAATAAAGTTTCAAATGTTGCACTAAAGCAAATAGAAACCTTTTTGCCAAAGCTACAAAACAATAGTTTTAAAACAATCAAACAAAATAATGATTTGGCTAATGTATGGAGAAAAAGAGGTAAGGTAGATGGAAAAATTGACTTTAGAATGACATCTAGGGCGATATATAATCTTGTTCGGGCGTTAACAAAACCTTACGTTGGAGCTCATGTGGAATATAATGGGCAAGATATATCTATATGGAAGGTAGAGGAAGTGGAATTTGACCAAAATAATATTGAATTTGGTAAAGTTCTAGAGAATGATGGCAAGAGTATTGTAGTAAAAACATACGATAAGGCAATCAAAATTATAGACCATGATTTTAAAGAACTACCTAAAGTCGGAAAATATATATGAAAAACAAAATTCTTGTAGTGGCTGTTCATCCAGACGACGAGACATTGGGTTGTGGTGGTACGCTACTTAAACACAAACATAATGGAGATAAAATTTATTGGCTTATTTGTACAAAAATAGACGAGGGTAGCGATTATTATACTACTAGGGAAAATGAGATAAAACGAGCTTCAGACGTTTATAAATTTGATGGTGTTTTTAGTTTGGGGCTTAAGACAATGCGAGTAGATGAGTATAGTATGGGCGAGCTTATAGGCAAGGTCTCAAAGGTAATAAACGAGGTAAAGCCAAACATCATATACCTTCCATTTAGAGGTGACGTGCATAGCGACCATAGGAAAATTTTTGAAGCGAGCTATAGTTGTACAAAGGCATTTAGATATCCATTTATCAAAAAGATATATATGATGGAGACATTAAGTGAAACTGAATTTGCGCCTAGCACAAAAGAAGATTCTTTTATACCGAATTCATTTGTTGATATAAGTGAATATTTTGAAAAAAAAATAGAAATTATGAAAATTTTTAAGAGCGAAGTTGCTGAGCATCCATTTCCAAGAAGTGAAAAGAATATAAGAGCTTTAGCTGTCTTAAGGGGGGCAACTTGTGGGTGTGAATATGCTGAAAGTTTTATGCTTTTAAAGGAAATTTTATGAAAAACATAGAAAGTATAAAGCTAAAACAAAATGCCACTATAAAGGAAGCCTTGGGGATTATAGATAGCGGAGCTATGCAGATAGCTTTAGTTGTTGATGATAATGATAAGCTTCTTGGAACACTGACTGACGGCGATATAAGAAGAGGTATATTAAGAGGGCTAGACCTTGACAGCTCTATAGAGACGATCATTTATAAAGAGCCAGCTGTTGCAAAAATTTCTAACACAAAAGAAGAAATTTTAAAGATAGCATTATCCAAAAAACTTCACCAGATACCAATAGTAGATGATAACGGAATAGTATTAGACTTAAAAGAGATAGAAGAGCTTGTTGAGCCAAAGATTAAGACAAATAGAGTGATTTTGATGGTGGGAGGGCTTGGTACTAGACTTAGACCACTTACGCAAGATACTCCAAAACCAATGTTAAAGGTCGGAAACAAGCCGATACTTCAAACGATAGTTGAGAAATTTGCAGAGTATGGCTTTGTAAACATCACGATGTGTGTAAATTTTAATGCAGGCATCATCAAGGACTATTTTGGTGACGGCAAAGAATTTGGAGTAAACATCGACTACATTTTGGAGCAAAAAAGAATGGGTACAGCAGGTGCATTAAGCCTACTTAAAGAGCGACCAAACGAACCATTTTTTGTAATGAACGGTGATCTTCTTACAAATGTAAATTTCGAGCATATTTTTAACTACCACACGCTAAATAAAGCGACGGCTACAATGTGTGTAAGAGAGTATGACTACGAAGTGCCTTATGGCGTTGTAAAAATGAATGACAACAAGATAGTAGAGATCTCAGAAAAACCGGTGCAGAAATTTTTCGTAAGTGCTGGGATATATATGCTTTCACCTGAAATTTTAGATCTAATACCAAAAAATGAGTTTTATGATATGCCTACGCTGTTTGAAAAGCTAATAAAATTAAGTAAAAATATTATATCATTTCCGATCAGAGAATATTGGCTTGATATCGGACGTATTGAAGAATACCAAAGAGCAAATGAAGAATATAAAGAAGTTTTTTAATGTATAAAAACAATAGTTTTTTAGCGATTATACCGGCAAGAGGAGGTAGCAAGGGGCTACCTGGAAAAAACATTAAAGAATTATGTGGAAAACCACTTGTCGCATGGAGTATAGAGGCTGGGCTCAAAAGTAAATACATCGATGAGGTAATGGTTAGCACTGACGATGAGAAAATTGCAGAAATTTCAAAAAAGTATGATGCAAATGTTCCTTTTTTAAGACCAAGCGAGTTGGCAAGCGATACTGCTACAACTTTTGACACCGTAAAACATACTATAGATTATTATAAAAATGAATTAAAAAAAGAGTTTGACTATATTGTTTTATTAGAGCCCACATCGCCTTTGAGAGAAAATGATGATGTAGATACAATGATAGAAAAAATAGTAGATAATCAAGAAAAATTTGACTCAATATCTAGCATAGGGGAAGTGCATGAGCATCCATCTATCATGAAGAAAATTTTAAATAATGGTTATATAGTGCCATTTTGTAAAGAGCTCAAATTTACTACAAGGCGACAGGATAATGAAAAGGCATATTTTCCTTATGGAGTTGCTTATATAGTTAAAATAAAAAATTTTCTAGAAGAAAAAACATTTTATACGCAAAGAAATACTTTTTATGAGATAAAGCGATATCAATGTTACGAAATAGATGATCTATATGATTTTTTGGCAATCGAAAATATAATGAAATACGAATGGAGATTGAAATGAATTTTCTAGTAATCGGTCTGGGTTCAATGGGTAAAAGAAGAATTAGAAATTTAATCGCGCTTGGTTATAAAGATGGTATTGCTGGTTTTGAGCCAAGAGAGGATAGAAGGAGTGAGGTAGAAAGAAAATATAATATTAAAACTTTTGATAGCCTTGAAAAAGCGATGGGTGAATTTATTCCAGATGTATTCATAATATCTACTCCTCCAAATATGCATATGTATTATGCATATTTGGCTGAAAAAAACAATATCAACTGTTTTGTAGAGGCTTCTGTTGTTGAGGCTGAAAAAATTTTAGAATTATCAAAGAGAATAAAAGATAAAAAAATTTTGATAGCACCATCTTGCACAATGAAATATTATCCTATTTCTATAAAGATAAAAGAACTGATTAATAAAAAAGCAATAGGCAAAATCCTTAATTATAACTATCAAACTGGTCAGTATTTGCCAGATTGGCACCCTTGGGAAAAAATAGAAGACTTTTATGTTTCAAATCCTGATACTGGTGGCTGTAGGGAAATAGTTCCATTTGAGTTAACATGGTTAAATGATATTTTCGGTGACTCTAGACCACTGGCGTGCGTGAGAAAAAAAATAACAGATATTAATGCTAATATAGATGATATATATCATTGTATTTTAGAACATTCAAATAATGTATTGGGAAATTTAACTATAGAAGTAATATCAAAACCTAGAGCTACTAGGGAAATGAGAATATTGGGTTCAGAAGGTGAAATAGTTTATAGTGCAGATAATAATGAACTCAGATACATAAATACTAATATGAATGATTGGAATAGGATAAAATTTGGCACAGGAACAGTAGAAAGTGGATATATTAATCCGGAGGAGCCATATATTAATGAGTTAAAAGATTATATAAATAGTATAAAAGAGGTCAACAACGGAGAGGTGCCGACATACCCAAATAGACTAGAGGATGATTACAGGGTATTGCAGAACTTATATAAGCTAGAAGAAATAAGCGAGGGAAGACATGACTTATCAAGATAGATTATTAAAAGCAATACCGGGCGGTGCCCATACTTACAGTAGAGGATTTGACCAGTATCCAGCCAATGCCCCACAAATTTTAAAAAGAGGGAAAGGCGCATATGTATATGATGAAAATGGTAGAGAATTCTTAGACTATGGAATGGCGCTTAGGGCTGTAAATTTAGGCTACGCAAATGAAGAAATAAACAAAGCAGCGATCGAGCAAATAGAATTTGGAAACAATCTAACTAAGCCTAGCATGATAGAGCTAGAGGCTGCTGAATTATTAATAGATATGATAGATAGTGTTGACATGGTTAAATTTACTAAAAATGGCTCAACCGCAACAACAGCAGCTATCAAACTTAGTAGAGCATATACTGGAAGGGAGCTGGTTGCAAGATGTGCAGAACACCCATTTTTTAGCTATGATGACTGGTTTATTGGCTCTACTCAACTCACCAAAGGTATACCTCAAAAGGATACTGAGGGCACAAAGATGTTTGGTTACAACAACATTGAGAGCTTAGAGAGGCTTTTTGATGAATTTCCTAATCAAATAGCTTGTGTGATTTTAGAGCCGGCTACAACAGAGCACCCAAAAGATAATTTTTTACATAAAGTAAGAGATCTGTGCCGTAGAAATGGAGCAGTATTTATACTTGATGAGATGATAACTGGCTTTAGATGGCATCTAAAAGGGGCTCAATATTATTACGACATTAAGCCTGATTTATGTACTTTTGGAAAGGCAATGGCAAACGGATTTTCAGTTGCAGCTATAGCTGGAAAAAGAGAGATAATGCAGCTTGGCAGTATAGAATTTGAAGGAAAAGAAAGAGTTTTTTTACTATCAACAACACATGGTGCAG
Organism: Campylobacter concisus; assembly: GCF_015679985.1. Classification (NCBI taxonomy): domain Bacteria; kingdom Pseudomonadati; phylum Campylobacterota; class Epsilonproteobacteria; order Campylobacterales; family Campylobacteraceae; genus Campylobacter; species Campylobacter concisus. Next base: position 105,799 of record NZ_CP049239.1, read on the forward strand.
AGATGAGTGGCTTAGGCGCATTTGTTGCGGCTATGAAATTTATGAAAGAGAATAATGTGGTTGAGTATATTTGGAGTTATGGTACAAAACTAATCTCAATGATAAATGAGCTTGCAAAAAAATATGAAATTGAAAGAAATTTCGTAGTAGGTGGGATAGAGTGTAGTCCGTACTATTTGACTTTTGATAAAAATGGTCAAAATTCTTTGGGGCTAAGGACTCTTTTTTCTCAAGAAATGATTAAAAATGGTGTGCTTATTCCTTGGGTGGCGCTTTCTTATGCCCATGGAGAAAATGAACTTGAAAAGACGAAAATTGCACTAGAAAAAACTTTTGAGGTCTATAAAAAAGCAGTTGATGAGGGCTATGAAAAATATTTAGTAGGTAACCCTATCAAGCCAGTGTTTAGAAGATTTAATTAAGGAAAAATAAAATGATTTTGGAAAATGAAACAATACAGTTAAGACCATACATTTTAGAAAAAGATAACTCGATTCTAAGGAGGCAATATTTAGAGTGGATACAGGATTACAATAATATAGAATATATTAATTCAATATCACTGCTAATGAATGATAATTTGGATTTTATAGAAAGTAGTTTTAGTAGATTTACGGCAAAAAACTCCCAAGGATTTTTTATTTGTCATAAAAGTAGTAAAAAATTTATTGGCACAGTAAAGCTAGATAAAATTGATTTTTTTAGGCAATCTGGTGAATTTGGCATAATGATTGGCGAGCAGAACTTTAAACGTCAAAATATAGGGACATTTTCAATGGAATTAATTTTGGACTATTCTTTTAGAATCCTTGGTCTACATAGGGTATGGGGTGGCTGCGCTGCAAATAATATTGGTATGCAAAAACTTTTTAAGAAATTTAATTTTAAAGAAGAGGGTAAACAAAGAGAGAGCATTTATATTAATGGAATTTATCAAGATGGTGTTTTGTATGGACTTTTAAATAAAGAATACAAGGAGAAATATAATGAAAAGATGTAGTTGCTGTGGATTTCCATTGGGTTCGAGACCTGGCTTAAAAGATAATGGAGCTACCTGTTTTGCTTGTTTGAATATTTCAATCAAAAATAGTATAGATTTTAAGGAAAGGCAAAAATGGCTAACTGAATATATAGCTAAAAATAAAAACCCAAATAGTAAATATGATTGTATAATAGGGGTATCTGGTGGCAAAGATTCTCATATGATAGTCAAGAGATTAATTCAAAATCACGGTGTTACAAATCCTTTACTTATTACTTTACTAGATGAATTTACACAAACACAAGCTGGAATGAGTAATATAAAAAACATTTCAGAGTATTTTGATTTAGATCATATATTGTTTAGATATAAACCAAAAACAGCGAAAAAAGAAATGTATGATTGTTTTGTTAATGAACTAAATCCGTTAAAGAAACATGATGAAAGAATGGTTGGATTTGATGGAATTGTCACAAATTTTGCTAAGTTATATAATATAAATTTAGTATTTTATGGAGAAAACAGTGAATTTGAGTATGGTAATAGCACAGAACTTAACATTTTTCATCCTATGAGTAATGATGATATAAAATATATATATTTGGGTGCAATATATCCTTACTCGATTATGGATTCATTGAATGAAGCAAAGGAAGTTGGCTTTAAAGACCTAGATGACTTCGAGGAATGGGATCGACAGGGTACAATTGAAAACTATACCCAATTAGATAGTGTTGGATATATTGCACATCAATGGTGTAAATTTGTAAAATTTGGGGCTCAAAGATGTGCAGATATAGCATCTAGATTGGCAAGGGAGGGTAAAATATCAAGAGAACAGGCAATTTTATATATTAACGAAAGGGACCATGTTTTAGATCCCAAGGCAAAGAGGGACTTATGCAAAACTATTGGAATTAGCGAAGAGTTTTTTAATAAAATTGTTGACAAACACGCTAATTTGGATGTAGTAGAAAAGGACATAAATGGTATTTACAAAAGAAAGCCATAAAAATAATTTTGCAGAATAGATAATAGATGAGAGTAAGGTATAACAATTTTAATCAGTTTAGAAAAATAAGAGTGGATTTTCACATACAGTCTATATAAAATTGTATAACAGAGTTATGGCAAGTGATTTAAAAGAGAGTTATTATAAGGGGATTATTTATTTTGCTTAAAAATAAAGTTGTAGTTATAACTGGTGGAGCTGGACTTATTGGTAAAGAATTTATAAAAGCTATTCTTGAAAACAATGGCATAGCTATTATCGCGGATATAAATGAAAAAATAGGACAAGAGGCAAAAGAGGCACTATCTAAAGAGCTAAATTCAAAAAATATAGACTTTGTAAAGCTTGACATCACGTCTAAAGACTCTTTGGATACTTGCATAAAATATTTGCATGATAAGTATAAAAGGATAGATGCACTAGTAAATAATGCATACCCTCGGAATAAGCACTATGGAAGGCACTTTTTTGATGTTGAGTATAGTGACTTTATAGAAAATTTGGGACTAAATTTGGGCGGTTATTTTGCCGCATCTCAGCAGTTTGCAAGATATTTTAAAGAGCAAGGATATGGAAATATCATAAATATATGCTCGATCTATGGCGTGGTTGCTCCAAAATTTGAAATATATAACAACACAACAATGACTATGCCGGTTGAATATGCTGCCATAAAATCAGGACTTATACACCTTACTAAATATATGGCAAAGTATTTTAAAGGGATGAATATAAAGGTAAATGCGCTAAGTCCTGGCGGTATATTTGATAACCAGCCAGAGCCGTTTTTGGAAAAATATAAAGATCAGTGTCTGAACAAGGGCATGTTAAACAATAGTGACTTAAAAGGCACCTTGGTGTATCTGCTGAGCGATATGAGTAGATATGTAAATGGTCAAAATATTGTAGTTGATGATGGGTTTAGTTTATGAAGATACTTAAATATGTTAAACATATATTAAGCTTATCTAAAAGGGGAACATTTTTAGATTATATTATTTATTATTTAAAGGCCATTCCGAAAGTTAAACGACTTAAAAAAATTGACTTCTCGAATATAACTATATATTTTAAGGAAAACTCTAACTCTGTAAAATCAGATAGAAATGTCTTACTAGAATTTTTTTCTGATTATCCAGTAATGGTTCATAATATCTGCAATAGAAATTTACTTTTAGAAAATATAAAAAATACAAATAGTATTGCTTTACTCCAGCACAATTCTGATATTAAAATGAAATACTTAGCAAGAGTATATGGCATAAATAAATTTACATCTGTGTATACATATAAAAATATTTTATATAGATATATGTCATTGATATTCCTAATTAAAAATTTTAAATTCTTTAAATATAAAAAAACATATGGCTGGAGCATAGTTTGTGAAGGGATTGAAATAGGTGACCTAATTTATGATCAGTTTTTAAGATTTTCAAGTTTACCTACTTATAGAAAAATTGATTTAAGGTTCTTATTATATATATTTAATTCTATAATATTATTTTATAGATACAAAGATATATTGGTAGAAAATAAAATTACTGATATTATTTTATCTCATGATGTGTATGCTGATTATGGGATATTTTTTAGAGTAGCTTGCTTAGTTAATCCAGATATAAAATTTTATAATGGTGATACAGTAAATCTTGGTTATTTGACTGTACAAAATGCCACAAAAGGTCATATTAAAAAGCCAAGGGTTCTTTATAAAAATGATACGGTAGCAATATTTTCTAAATTTTCTAAAGAAGCATTATTAAAAGAATATGAGAATATTATGCTACTTAGAACTAGCGGGAAAAATCATAAAGATATTGATAATGCAAATGTATACTTGAGTACAGATATAAATAGCATTGAGGAATTAAAATCCAAATATGCAGTTCATCAAGAAGGTAAAAACTTTTTTGTATATTCGCATGCTTTTGTTGATGCCGTTAGATATTTTGAAACTCTTTATTCGGATTATTACACTTGGTTATATGAGACTTTGATTTTATTGTCAAAAAAAACTTTAAAGCATAATTTTTACGTAAAAGCCCATCCTTCTGAACATTTTTATAAATGTGATGTGACCGTGAAAAGTGTTGTTGATGAAATAAATTCTAAATATGGAGCTAAGTTTATTTACCTAGATAAAAAAATCAATAACAATACTGTATTTAAACAGGCAGACGCTTGTTTCACTTGTGCTGGATCGATCGCTTTTGAAGCACCTTGCTTTGGTGTGCCAGTATTTACCACATCAAATTTTATGAAAGAAGTAAAAACCACTATAAATTCTATGAACATAGACGAATACAAGAGAAATTTGGAAACTGTAGATAATCTACAAAGGCTTAGTGATGATGTAATAGAAAGAGCAAGATTATATTTTATTTTGTTTGATAAATATTTCCTGATAGATCTGGAAAATCCAATTAATGATGTTTTTGGGGATTCATATAAGCAGTATGAGTTTATAAATAGTAGTATTTTAAATAGTCCTAAAGTAGCAGAACAAGTATTATTCAGAGCATTTAAGTATACTGTGGCAAATAATTTTTTGTATACCTATAGAAATGAAGTTTAAATAAGCAAAAAGGAGAAGATGGTGGTTAGAAAGATAATAGGGAAGCTTATTCCTACACGAGTTAAAAAGCAATTGAATAATTTCAAAATATTGGCTTATGGTTATTCTCAATATGGTACTATAAAAAAATGGGATTGTGTCGATGCTTGTGGCAATAAAATACCTTGGTATACGTATCCTGCTATAGAATTCTTAAATACTTTTGATTTTTCTGAAAAATCTGTTTTTGAATTTGGAAGTGGTAATTCATCAACGTATTGGGCTAAAAAGGCTAAGGATGTTATTTCTGTTGAACATGATAAAGAATGGTTTGAAAAAGTAAATTCTAGTCTCAGCAATAATCAAACTTTGCTACTCAGAGAAGATAGTGAGGATTATGAAAAATCTATATTGGATTTTAATAAAAAATTTGATGTAGTTATAATAGATGGTATCAGAAGACTTCAATGCTCAAATTTAATTAAAAATTGTTTAAATTATCAATCAGATGGGGGAGGTATTGTGATATTAGATAACTCTGATTGGTTTAGAGAGACATCAAAATATTTAAGAGAAAAACTAGACCTTATAGAGATAGATTTTCATGGCTTTGGTCCAATAAATGATTATACTTGGACGACTTCTGTATTTATAACAAGAAATTTTTAGATTCAAACCAATTGATAACATACAGCCTATTTTTTCTGTATCAGCTATCAAATATGGTGGAGAATAAATATTGCTACAACAAATACTTAAAAAATTTTACCTAAAACATTAAAAGAAAAATTATTGAGTTTGGAAATAATAATTTAGATGGATATGCAACAAAATCATATTTCCAAGAGAGTGAAGATATAATTTTGGAAAGATTATTCGTAGAACAAAATTTGGTTTTATGTAGATGTGGGTACTCATCATCCCAAGCGTTCTTCAAATATATTATTTTTATAAAAAGGATGGAGGGGTATTAATATAGTATAATTGCTTTTGATAAATTTCGTCCAAGAGATATGAATATAGAAAGGCCAATATCTGATAAAAAACAAATTTTAACCTATTACGCCTTTAATGAACCTGCTTTAAATACTTTTTCAAAGGAGTTAGCAGTAGAGTATGAGAAAGAAAAATATTTTATAAAATTTACAAAAGATATTGGAACTACAACACTTGAGGATATTCTTAAAAGAAATTTACAAAAACCAGGATATAGATTTTTTATCGGTAGACGTTGAAAGACTGGATCTTATGGTTTTAAGATCAAATAACTTTGAAAAATACAAACCAAAAATAGTTTTGATAGAAATTCTAGGAAATAGTTTTAGTGAAATCGAGAATAATAAAATAGCTGATCATTTAGATCAACAAGACCATTCTATCTTTGCAAAGGCTGTTAACACTGTATTTTTGATAAATAGTAGTTTTAAAAAAGATAGATTTTTGTAATCTTATGATTTAATATCTGTATTGGTTTATAAAATAATTATGTGAGGGATCTGTAAAAATATATGTGTGGAATATTAGGAACGATACCATCTTCAAATGAAACTGAATTTAAAAGTGCCTTAAATAGATTAGAGCATAGAGGTCCCGATGGTTTTGGGATAGAAACAATTGAAAATAGCATTACATTGGGACATAGGAGACTTGCTATTGTGGATTTGTCAAACGGTGCTCATCAGCCAATGTATGATAAAACAAAAAGATATTGTGTAATTTTTAATGGTGAGATATATAATTTTTTGGAAATTAAAAAAGAGCTAGAAACAAAAGGACATACATTTTGTTCATCATCGGATACAGAAGTTTTGCTTTATTCTTATATAGAGTGGGGTGAAGAGTGTGTCTTAAAATTTAATGGAATGTGGGCTTTTGCTATATGGGATAATCAAAAAAAAGAGCTTTTTTTATCCAGAGATAGATTTGGTAAAAAACCACTTTTTTATGCCTCAACTGATGGTAAATTTATATTTGCCTCAGAAATGAAGGCCATCTATCCATTTTTAAAAGAAATAAGACCATCACAAGATTTTCACTGGATGAAAGATAATATTTTTTCATATGAAGCAACTGAAAAATGTTTGATAGATGGAATTAAAAGATTTCCATTTGGACATAATGGAATTTATAAAAATGGGAATTTAAAAATAAAAAGATACTGGAATACGCTTGATAATATTGTGGAGCCGCCAAAAACATATGATGCTCAAGTAGAGCGATTTAGGGAATTATTTTTAGACGCTTGTAAGATTAGGATGAGAGCAGATGTACCTATAGGAACAGCCCTTAGTGGAGGGCTTGATAGCAGTGCAACTATTTCAGCCATGGCTCATCTATCAAAATCTCATATTGATTATGGCAAGAATGACTGGCAACATGCTTTTGTTGCATCTTTTCCAGGTACTCCACTTGATGAATCGCATTTTGCAAAAATGGTTGTTGATCATATAGGAATTGAAGCTACTTATATAAACATTGAGCCTCTTAAGTATTGGGATAATCTAGAAAAATATTTTTATATGTTTGAGGATTTATATATAACTAGCCCGATACCAATGATGGCTACATATGGAGCTGTAAAAAAACATGAAACGACAGTGACATTAGATGGGCATGGGGCAGATGAGCTTTTTAGTGGCTATGGGCATTTAGTTGAAGCCTTATGGAATAGTAAATTTTCGATAAAAAATAGTATTGACATACTTAATACCTATCAAGAGACATTGGGTAATGGGGCACAGTTTGATAGGAATAGTAATTTTAATATATATGTTAAATTTATGATAAAGAAAATAGCAAAAATAATTTTTGGAAAAGAAATTAGGTCAAAAGATGCCAACCATAAAAATTTTAAAAAACTTGATAGCTTTTCTCAGCAACTATATATAATTTTTCATGAAACAATATTGCCAACCTTGCTTAGGAATTATGATAGGTATTCTATGACAAATAGCGTAGAGATAAGGATGCCTTTTATGGATCATAGGATCGTCTCTTTTGTAACCTCTTTGCCGTATTCTAGTAAATTTGGAAATGGCTATACAAAAAAGCTCATAAGAGATGCCATGGATCCTTATATGCCAAAAGAGATAACATGGAGAAAGTCTAAGATTGGATTTAACTCTCCAATAGTTGATTGGATGCAGGGTGATTTAAAGGAATGGTTTTTGGATACGGTTCACGAAAAAGGCTTTATGGAATCTAGCTTGATAGACAATCCATCTGATCTTCAAAGTCAAATTTTGAGTATCGTAAATAAAAATACAAATAGCTATGTGTTGGCTGAAAATTCTTGGAAGAATTTAACGCCATATATTTGGGAAAAAGCAATTAAAAAATTTGGAGCCGGCAATAATGCAACAAAGTGATATAAAATCGTATAATTTAGCACCAATAGTGCTATTTGTCTATAATAGATTAGATCATACAAAGCAGACCATAGAGGCTTTGCAAAAAAATGAAATTTCAAACAAGAGTGATCTTTTTATATATTCTGATGCGGCTAAAAACGAAGGGTCAAAACAAAAAGTAGCAGAGGTAAGAGAATATATAAAAAGTATAAATGGATTTAAAAATATTACAATCATTGAAAGAGAAAAAAACTATGGTCTTGCAAATAGTATCATAGACGGTGTTGCAAAAATTGTAAATGAATATGGCAAAATAATTGTTCTCGAAGATGACTTAATAACAAGTCCAAATTTTTTAAAATTTATGAACGAGGCGTTAGAAATTTATAAAGATGAGAGCAAAGTATATAGTGTTACGGGATATTCTTTTACTGATAATATATCGGATATCGAAAGTAGCTATTTTTTGAAACTTACTAGCTCTTGGAGCTGGGGTACTTGGGCGGATAGATGGCAACAATTTAAACGAGATAAAAAGGATTTGGAGCAAATTATCAGTAGCTCTATACAAGAAAAAAGTCTTTTTAACTTCGATGATTCTTATGATTGTATTAGCATGTCTAAGATGCAGATAGATGGTAAAATAGATTCGTGGGCGATTTATTGGTATCTATATGTATTTAAACAAAAAGGACTTACATTATATCCTGCTAAGAAGTTGGTGAAAAATATTGGGTTTGATGGAAGTGGAACTCATTGCTCTTTCTTAGAACATGAGTACGAACTAGTAAATTTTTATCCTAGTTTTACAAAAGATATTATTGAAAAGACAATAAATAGAAATATAGTGTCTAGTATATTAAGAGAAAAAAATAAAATAAGCATAAAAAGAAAAATAATAAATAAACTAAAAAAACAACTATCTCAAAAACAAAAACAGATTTTATTAATACTATTTTCGAAGGCACAATTGCTCTTTCATAAAAAAGATATAGGCAAAAATACATATATTGATAAAACGGTTAATGTATTTGGATGGGAGAGTGTTAGTATCGGTTCAAATACCCTCATAGGAGAGTGGTCGTGGCTAAATGTAAATGGACGAATTAAGAATTTTAAACATATTAAAATAGGCGATTATTGTTATTTAGGACGGAGAAATCTTTTAAGCTCAAGTAAGGAGCTTATTATTAGTGATTATGTAATGACTAGTAATGACTGTAAATTTCTTGGAAGTAATCATATATACAAGGATCCAATGGAGCCATATATAGCAACCGGAACAACAAATGACGATACATTAAAAATAGGGGCGAATGTTTGGATCGGTGCTGGCGTGATAGTCCTTGGAGCAGTTAGTGTAGGACATGGCTCTATCATAGGTGCCGGAAGTATTGTTACAAAAGATATTCCGCCATTTAGTATTGCCGTTGGTAATCCTTGTAGAGTAATAAAAAGATTCGATTTTAAAACAAACCAATGGAGAAGAGTAGAAAATTTTGATATAAATTTAGAGAAACTTATGCCAAGCGAAGAAGAATATTTGAAAATAATACGAAAGAATAAGCCAAATATTAATATGCCTATAATGGCGGCTACTTCTAGATATGGGGATTTGATTTGAATTGTAAAATATGTAATGGCCCTACTAAGAAATTTGATAGAGGTTTTATCTTAAATAAATATCATATTGACTACTTTCAATGTGAGAAGTGTGGTTTTGTGCAAACAGAGAGCCCATACTGGCTTAAAGAGTCTTATAGTGATGCTATTAGTGTATCTGACACTGGAGTTATGTCGAGAAATATTATTTTTTCCAAACTAGCTACTATTATGATGTCTTTGTGTGTAAATACAAAACGTGATTTTTTGGATTATGGTGGAGGATATGGCATTTTTACAAGGATGATGCGCGATAATGGCTTTAATTTTTATTGGTATGATAAGTATGCTACAAATTTAGTTGCCAGAGGATTTGAAGGCAGCATATCTGAGAAAAAGTATGAAGCTATAACTTCTTTTGAAAATTTTGAGCATTTTGAAAATCCGATAGAAGAAATAGAAAAAATATTTAGCTTAACAGATTTTGTACTCTTCTCAACAGAACTAATAACGGTACCTGCACCATCCACTAATAACTGGTGGTATTATTGTCTTGAACATGGACAACATATATCTATATTTTCGAATAAAACATTAGAGTATATAGCTAAAAAGTATGGTTATAATCTTATAAGCAATGGAAGAAATTTACATATATTTTCTAAAAAAAAGTTAAATAACAGGATATTTTTCCTGGAGAAAATCATTAGAAAGTTAAAGCTTGAAAATTTTTTTAAGAAAAAGCCAAAAACAGATAGCGATATGAATATGATGATTGAAAAGATGAAAATGGTATGAAAAAAATATTAATTACTGGAGCCAAGGGTTTTTTAGGTTCAAGCATAGCACATCATTTTAAAGCTCTAGGGTATCAAACATATGGTATAGGGCACGGCGGACTGTCTATAGAAGAATCAAAAGAGATCGGGCTTGACTATTGGAAAAAGGATGATGTGTCGATAAAGTCAATTTTGGAATTCGAACAAGTTTTTGATGTTATAGTGCATTGTGGCGGTAGTGGCTCTGTTGGTTTTTCTGTTAAATGTCCATACGAAGATTTTAAAAAAACAGTAAATGGTACACTTGAAGTTTTAGAATATATGAGGGTATATAACAATAATTCCCATCTTATCTACCCATCAAGTCCAGCGGTACAAGGCGAATGTGAGGATAAGCCGATCGTAGAAGAGTATTTTGGAAGACCAGTTTCTCCTTATGGGTATCATAAAAAAATAGCTGAGGACCTGTGTCAGAGTTATAGCGAAAAATTTGATTTAAATATTTCCATAGTAAGACTCTTTTCAGTATACGGAAATGGTCTTAAGAAGCAGTTACTTTGGGATGCTTGCCAAAAAATATTAGATAGTAGTAACGAAGCTGTCTTTTGGGGTACGGGGAAAGAGACAAGGGATTTTATACACATAAGCGATGTTTTGCGTTTAGTTGATATGTTGTTAAAAAAAGATGAGAAATTTTATATCATAAACGGCGGAACTGGTGTAAAGCATACCATAAAAGATGTAGTAGAAATGATAAGGAATCTAGTAAATCCAAATATCAATATAAAATTTAATAATCAAGTAAATGTAGGAAATCCAATATACTACTGGGCGGATACACACAAATTAGAGAAAAATGGCTTTAAGGCGGATAAAAATTTAAAACAAGAGATAATAAACTATGTAGAGTGGATAAAGGGACTAGATGATTAAAGTTGGATTTATAGGTAGTGTGTCAAAAGAATGGATGGGTGGATTAAACTATTTTAAAAACTTGCTTTTTGCTATAAATTCTGTAGAAAAAAAAGAGCTTGAAGTATTTGTTTTTGTTGGTAAAAAAATAGATATAGAAACAAAAAGAATGTTTCAAGAATATGCAACTGTAATAGAAGATAGCGTATTTGACAGAAAAAGTATAAAATGGTTTCTTAGTAAAATAGAACAAAAAATATTTAAAACAAATATTTTGCTCGAAAATATCCTTAAAAAACATAATATACAAATACTTTCTCATGCAGCTACAACAAATTTAAAAAATGTAAAAACTATAAATTGGATACCTGATTTTCAACATATTCATTTACCTCAAATGTTTTCTGAAAAAGAGATACAAAATAGGAATAATAATTTTTTAAAGTTAATAAGAGATAGTGATCTAATTGTTCTTAGTAGTTTTGATGCATTAAAAGATATGAAAAAATTTGCACCCAATTATAAAGATAAGGCAAGAGTTTTGCAATTTGTTTCGCAACCAAATAGTAGATATTTTGAACTAGATGAACATGATAAAAGTTTGTTATTGCAAAGGTATGAAATAAAAGATGATTTTTTCTATATACCAAATCAGTTTTGGAAACATAAAAATCACATGATGATATTTGAGGCCATTAGTGAATTAAAAAAAGATGGCATTGAGATTAATATTGTTTGTACTGGGTATCTAGGTGATTATAGAGATAAAACATATATTGATGATGCAAGGGAATTTATAAAATCAAATAATCTTGAAGACAATATAAAACTTTTGGGACTCGTGGATTATGAAGATGTTTTTGTATTGATTAAATTCTCAAAAGCAGTAATAAATCCATCTTTATTTGAAGGTTGGAGCTCTACAGTTGAAGAGTGTAAAAGTGTAGGAAAAAATATGATCTTATCTAACCTGGATGTGCATAAAGAACAATATCCAAATGCAGTTTTTTTTAAAAGGGATAGTATTGAATCTTTAAAAGAAGTACTAAAATTTTATAAGATAGAAAATAAGAGTAGTGTAGAACCATTAGAAGCAAGGACAAAAAAGTTTGCAAATATTTACTCTTCAATTTGTAGAGAAGCTTTAACTTACTAGGGCGTAACAATGAATAAAGATATCTACTATAAAAATTATGAAGAAAGACCCACAAGACTTAGCGTAATTACCGCAACTTATAATGCTGATAAATTCTTGCCTAGATTGATAAAAAGTTTACAAGAGCAAGTCGATAAAGATTTTGAGTGGATCGTTTCTGATGGAGCGTCTAGTGATAAGACTCTAGAAATTTTAAAAAGTACTGGTGGGATAAATATAAAAGTTATTTCTGGCGAAGACTTTGGAATTTATGATGCTTTAAATAGAGCCATAAAAGCTTGTAATGGAGAATTTTACCTTGTTATCGGTGCTGATGATGAGCTTTATCCAAATGCTATTCAAGATTATAAGAAAGCTATAGAAGTTGGTGCAGATATAATAACAGCTTGTATCGATACCAATAATGGCAAAATCGAGCCAAATAGTGGTCCAAAATGGCTTAAAGGACAATTTTGCTATATATCAGGGCATGCTGTAGGCTCAATATATCGCACAAGTCTTCATCAAAAGTTTGGATACTATTCTAGAAAATTTCCAATAGCGGCAGATCAGCTATTTGTATTGACTACTGCAAATTATGGGGCAAAGATAAAAACCCTAAAAAGTGTTGTTGGTAAATTTTCAAATGATGGAGTTAGCAGTGTTGATATATTAGGAACTCTTTGTGAATTTTATAGAATTCAAATAATCATGGGTGAAAATAAATTTTTACAAACCGTCTTATTTATTTTAAGACTTATTAAAAATTTTAGAAAATTATAAAGATATATAAATGAAAGACTATGATGTTTCTATAATAGTTCCTATTTATAATGTGGAGAAATATATAGAAAAGTGTGCAACTACGCTTTTAGAGCAAGACTATAACAATATAGAGTATATTTTTGTAAATGATTGCACTCCAGATAGTTCTATGAAAATTTTGAAGGACATTATTGAAAGATACCCAAATAGAAAAAGCCATGTAAAAATTATTAATAAAATAAAAAATGAAGGCTTACCGCAAGCTAGAAAAAGTGGGTTGAAAATATCAAGTGGCAAATACATTTTACATGTAGATAGTGACGACTGGGTCGATAAAGATATGGTAAGTTCTTTAATGAGTGAAGCTAGAAAAAGTTATGCAGACATAGTTTGTTTTGACTATATTAAAGAATTTAATAAAAAAAGCGTTGTAAAAAGTTTTTTTTATACAAAAAATCATCTAAAGTCTAATTTTAACTTCGTAAAAGCTATTTTATCTCATGAAATTTCTGTTTCTATGTGCGATAAATTGGTTAAAAGAGAGTTTTATGAAAATGTTGAATTTCCACATTTTTCGCACTGTGAAGATAGTTTTGTAAATTTACAGCTTGTTTATTGGGCAAAAAAAATTACTCACATTGCAAAACCATTTTATCACTATAGAACAAATCCTAATTCGCTTTCTAGTAGTTTTTCAAATAATAAAAAAGCTCTTGATGATTTTGCTGATTTTAGCAGAGCTGTAAAGAATTTTTTGATACAAAAAGATCTTTTTGATGAATATTTTAAATTTCATATTCCTACTATTTTAAAATTTACTTTGGATTATTCTGAAAGTGATTTTAAAAAACAAATAAATGCTATATGCCCAGAAGCAAATAATATAAAATACGTTTTTCAAATCAATAGAAATATAATCTATAAAATTTTATATAGCACTGTTTTTATAGGATTTCCTCAAATTTTTATTTTTGCAAAAAAAGTATTTATTAGGCTTAGAAATTTTTAGATTCGTATGATTGGAGTTGCTATGAAAATTTTTATAATCGGTAATGTCTCGTCTATGATGATAAATTTCAGAGAAGAGTTTATAAAACTACTTGTATCAAAAGGGCATGATGTCTACTGTTTAGTTAGTGACTACAATGAAAAAAGTAGAAAAAAAATAATCTCATTGGGTGCAAAACCGCTTGACCACACTTTAAATGCAAAAGGGCTAAATCCATTTAAAGATCTCATTGCTACATATGATTTGGTTAAACTATTTAGGCAGTATAGGCCAGATGCGGTTTTTTCTTTTTTTGTTAAGCCAGTTATTTTTGCAACTATAGCCGCAAAAATAGCAAGAGTGCCACGAATAGTAGGCATGATAGAAGGGCTTGGCGGAGCTTTTACAGTCCATAAAAATGGGCAAACAAAAAAGGCGAAAATCATCAAAACTATACAAGTTCTTTTGTATAAAATTTCACTACCATCTCTTGACGAGCTTATATTTTTAAATAATGACGACAAAAAGGACTTGATTGATAGATACAATATAAAAGCAAAGTCCATAAATATATTAGGTGGTATAGGTGTTGATCTTGATAAATTCTCATATACTAAAGCACCTATTGAACCTATAAATTTTATTTTTATAGCAAGACTTCTTGCAGAAAAGGGAATATTTGAGTATTTAGAAGCAGCTAAAATCGTAAAAGAAAAATATAAAGATGTAAAGTTTTATATATTTGGTAGTTTTGATGAGCACAATCCGTTTGGATTAACGAAAGAAGAGCTAAAACCTTATCTTGATAGTGGCGTAGTTATATATCCTGGTTTTGTAAATGATATAAAAGAACGGATAGCGGATAGCTCCATTTTTGTCTTGCCTTCATATAGAGAAGGTGTGCCAAGAAGTACACAGGAAGCCATGGCGATAGGAAGGGCAGTAATAACCACAAATAGTGTAGGATGTAAAGAAACTGTTGAAGATGGTGTAAATGGATTTTTGCTGCCGCTATTTGATAGTAAAATTTTGGCACAAAAGATGATTTATTTTATACAAAATCCAGAAATGATAGTCCAAATGGGTATAGAAAGCAGAAAAATAGCTGAAGTAAAATTTAATATAAATGAAAAGAATGAAAGACTTGCAAAGATTATTATTGTGAAATAGCACATTGCTATTTTTAAATTTTTTACTTTTTTAATTTATAGTATTAAAGACTTTAATTTAAAAATTTAGGCTTATCTTTAGCGGGCTTATCATGATTTAAATAATAAAACCAAGACAAGCTCACTAGTTTTCTAGGCTAGACTTCTACTCCGTTAGTCCACTAACTGATTTTGTATTATTCTTATCAGCCTTTTGTTTTAAAAATTCCTATTCATCTTTTGTAGGTTTATACTCACCTTTGAAGAATTTTTAGCATCAATCTTTTACTCTAGATATTCTCTTTGTAAATTTTTATATGTTAGCTTCCAGTATTCAAGATAATTTCCAAAGCTAGCACCATGTCCTACATCATAGTGCTAGCTTACACATTTTAGCTCTTTATCGCTATCAAGGAGTTTTTATGGCGATGTGTGAGTTGCCGATATTGACCGGGTAGTTTTCATCTTTACCAATAACTGCAAAGCAAGTGTTAGTTAATTCTAAATTTATCCATTACATTTACTGCTTATAAATAAATTTAATTACTAAAAAATTAAGCTAAATAAAATAGAAAATAAAATATAATCCCAAATCTTTGGTCCCGTAGCTCAGTTGGTAGAGCACTACCTTGACATGGTAGTGGTCGATGGTTCGAGTCCATTCGGGGCCACCACTTCTAATAAAATATCCTAAATAAAAGATTTAAAAATTAATTATTAGTAAATTTTCTAAAGATGCGGTAAAGACTTATTTCAAATAATCTTTCACATCATACTCTTTGCCAGCATCGTGATCTTTTAAAAGCTTTGCCACGATAGGGCTTAAAATGATGATGGCAATTAAATTTGGTACGACCATCAAGCCATTAAACATATCAGCCAAGCTCCAAACGAAATTTACCTTTTGCAAGCTTCCCAAAAAGACAAAAACGACTACCAAAATTTGAAACGCCCTGACTGCCTTTGCGCCAAAAAGGTAGCGCACATTGATCTCAGCAAAGTAGTACCATCCAAGTATGGTCGTAAATGCGAAGAAAAATAGGCAGATCGCTACAAAGCTATAACCGCTAGTTTTGCCAAATATGTGCGACGAAAAGGCCTCTTGCACCAAGGTGATACCTGTAAAGACTGCCTTGCCGTTTTCAAAGCTGATGACATTTGCGGTAAGTACTACAAAAACCGTGATATTTAAAACTATAAAAGTATCTACAAATACGCTCATTATGCCAAGCACTGCTTGATCGACCGGGTGTTTGACATTAGCCGCAGCGTGTGCGTGCGGAGTTGAGCCCATACCAGCCTCATTGCTAAAAAGCCCTCTTGCTATGCCGTATCTCATCGCAGCTGCTATGCTAGCTCCAGTAGCTCCACCCCACGCAGCCGAAGGATCAAATGCTGCTTTATAGATAAGCAAAATTGCATCTGGGATTTCGTGAAAATTTAAAGCGATAATGATTAGTCCAACACCTACATAAAGTAAAGCCATCAAAGGCACGATCTTTTCAGCCACTCTTGCGATCGCCTTTACGCCACCTATAAAGATGACCGCACAGACAATTGCTAAAAAAGCTCCAGTTATCCACTGAGGTATGCCAAAGGCACCTTTAAAGCCGTCTGAGATCGAGTTTGCTTGCACCATATTTCCGATAAAGCCAAGTGCGATAATGATGGCGATAGCGAAAAATCCAGCTAAAATTTTTGCCCATTTTCCCTTTAATCCACGACTTATATAAAATGCTGGACCGCCTATCGTGTGACCGCTGTCATCTTTCGTGCGGTAAATTTGAGCTAGGCAAATTTCAGCAAAATTTGTAGCCATGCCTAAAAACGCAGCGCACCACATCCAAAAAATCGCTCCAGGACCACCCATGATAAGTGCTGTTGTCGCACCTACTAGATTGCCAGTGCCAACTTGCGCGGCGATTGCGGTTGCAACTGCTTGAAATTGGCTCATGCCGGCCTTGCCAGCAGCTTCGCCGTGAAGCGAGAAATTCCCAAAAAGCTCTTTTAAGCCCATTTTAAACTTAAAAATTTGAACAAACCCAAGCCTAATAGTAAAAAATAGTCCAGTGCCGCAAAGTAGGGTAATAAGGAAGTATGGTCCCCAAAGAAATGAATTTATACTTTCAACACAATTATTTAAAATTTCAGCAAAATTTGTAGGCATTTTCTTGACTTTCATTGGTGTAGTTTAGAGAGCGAGTATATTTAAAAAAATATAAAATTAGAATAAATAAGAAAAATTTTTTAGCTTGGCTTAAAATTTCGTGCTAGTTTTCGGCTTACTCGCGGAGAACTTGCTTTTACTAGCAAGATTTTACGACCAATATTTTTACGCTCTAAGGCGTTTTTTGATTAATAATTTCTAAATTTATTCCGCAAAGACGGCTTATGAGGACTAAAATTATTTCTTGATTTTTGGATTTTAAAATTAGATTTTTACGTTTTTTAGAAGGCTTTTACAAACAATTCGCTGTTTTTCCTGCGTGGGCATAGCTTGGCAAAACGTATTTGGCTATTGATTTTGTTGAAAATTTTATCAAAGGCGTTTAAAAGGCTTTGACGCTAAAATGCTTAGCCACCTTTGTCAGAATTTGCCTGCCTTTTCTTAACTGGGTTAAATTTACCGCTTTGCGCCGATTTTTTATAAAATTAGGCAAACTAGCAAAATACCTTGCAGACTACCAGTAAGTTTTCTTTCTGGTTTAAGTTTAATGGTAAAATTTTCAGCCTTACCGCGTAATTTTAACGCTATTCTATAGGCTTAAACTGCGTAAAATCCACACCGGTCGCGTCAAGAACCGCACGCGAATAAAAGTAAAAACTATAAAACAAATCATCATCGTAAAAGTGCTCTTCCCAAAGCTCCTCGTCGTTTTCATCGCTTTGCGGCCACAGGTATTTTTCGGCTAGCATATCAGCAAAGCTACCCAGTGGTGTAGTATGATTAATTTTATCGGCATCGCTACAAACCATAAGCATAAACGCGAAAAATTCACCCAGACGGGACACGATAAGCTCTGCCACCTCGTCTTTATCGCCGTTATCAGCGACCAACTTCGCCCGCATAAAAATTCTCGCCAAAAATACAAGTGCAAAAGGCGTAGCGTGCCAAAAAGTACTTTGATGCTCTATTTCTTTAAAAATTTTATCAAGCACGTCACAAGCAGCTTTGGCGTTAAATTTTGCTTCATTGTTATTTGCTGGATTTGCCGTATTTTGTCCGCTATTTGACTTGCTGGTAGTCAAACTTTGCGTCAAATCTTTCTTGCCGATCGCTGCCGAAAGCTGTTTAAAAATTTCTGGAAATCTGCTTGCTCTGCCATAAGTCGTCGTTAATCTACTCCAAGGCACGTCTTCTATCTTTAAATTTGTGATGTATGCTAAATTTTGCCCATTCATCTACATACCTTTAAAATTTACTCTTATGCTTGCCATAAATAAATCTGACAGAGTAAAGCCCAAAAATTAGTCCTTAGATTTTATTTTATCTAGCCATTCATTTAGCGTTTTTTCAAAGCCTATGCCCTTGCTTTTATAAAAAACGAGCGGTTTTTCTAGATATTTTTGTTCAACCCAGCCGCCAAAATCATGCGGATAAAGGTAGTCTTTGCTCTCTTTTGTGTGATTTTTTAGATATGGTGGAATTTTTAAAATTTCTTCGCTTTGCACGTATCTTAGAGCGGCATTTATCGCGTTGTAGCTGGAGTTTGACTTTGGCGAGCTGGCTAGATAGATGGCGCACTGAGCCAGTATGATCCTAGCCTCTGGAAAGCCTATATCTTTTACGATGCTAAGCGTGCTTGCGGCTAAATTTAGCGCATTTGGGTTTGCATTGCCGATGTCTTCGCTGGCAAATATCGCCATCCTTCTAGCGATGAAGTCAGCGCTCTCGCCAGAGTCTATGAGTCTTGCGAGATAGTATATGACGGCGTTTTCGTCGCTTCCGCGCAGGCTTTTTATAAAAGCGCTTGCTAGCTCGTAGTGCGTGTCGTCCTCTTTTGCCCCCTCTTTTAGGGCGTTTTGGCGAAGTGTTTTTAAATTTTCTAGGCTCACATTTTCATCAAGCGTGACGGCAAATTCGAGTAAATTTAGCATAGCTCTTGCGTCGCCGCCGCTACTTTTAAAGAGATACTCTTTTGCTTCTTCGTCAATGCTAAATGAAATTTGCTCTTTTATCTTGCCAAGAAGCTCCTCAAAGTCGCCACTGCTAAGCGGTCTAAACTCAAAGAGCATCGAGCGGCTTCTGATGCCTGAGCTTAGCGTGAAAAAGGGATTTTCAGTACTTGCACCGATGACTAGGGCTTTGTAGTTTTCCATGGGGATGAGTAGCGCTTCTTGTTGGGTTTTGCTAAGCCTGTGGATCTCGTCTATGAAAAAGAGCGGCTTATTTAGGGCATTTTCGTAGTTTTTTAAAATTTTGCGAAAGTCATCTATCTTTAAATTTCCACCGTCAAACTCGTAAAAGTCGTAGTTTGCCCCGCTTGCCACAGCCCTTGCAAAGCTCGTCTTGCCACAGCCTGCTGGACCATAAAATATGGAGTGCGGTATCTTGCCGGTAGCTATAAATTTTAAAAATGCCGCTTTAACCGCCTTTTGACCGCAAATTTCATCCAAGTTTTTTGGTCTAAACATCAGTGCAAGTGAGCTCAAATTTACTCCTTTACCGCTTTTGGCAAAATTTTGGCCTTTGCGCTAAGGCTCTCTATCTTTAGCTCGTAAATTTTCATGTTTTTTAGCCCATACTCCGCCGCCACGTCAAAGGTGCTCATCGCGTAGGCGGTGTATTTTTGGCTGAGAATTTTTAAAATTTCATATCTTTTGGCTTCATCTTTCACTTCGTAGGCTCTTGTTTTTGCGATGGCGCTTTTATATTCAGTCGTAAAAACCTTGCCGCCAAGCGCCTTGCCGTCGTCCTTTATCGCCTCTAGCTCACTATCATTTAGATGTGGGACTTTATTAAAGCTAACGCAGACAAACTCCACTTTTCGCCCATTTTGAAGCAGTTTTGCCTTGCTACCAGCGCTCGCTCCGTGAATAAAAATGCTCTCACCAACTCTAACTGGCGAGATAGGCACACTAAAAATTTCTCCCTCATCATCCACGCATGAGATCACGCAGTATTCGCAATCATCGATGATCTCAAGCGCCTCGTCACGTCCAAGCTCTCTATCTTTTCGCCTCATTTTTCATCCTTTTTTTGCAAATTATTTTAAAATTTAAGTGCTTAAAGGCTAGTATAACGCAAAAATTTCAAGGAAAAATATGAAAAAATTTGCCATTTTTGCCCTTTTTCTGGGCGTAAATTTATTTGGTGCAAGCGAGGTTTGCAAGGAGTATGTCAAGCAAAGTAGGCTCTATCTTGACGAGCTTTATGCCAAAGAGAGCAAGAAGCTTGCGGGTGATGAGAAGGCGCTAAGGCTTTTTGAGCTTAAATTTGATGAGTTTAAGCAAAGGCAAAGCGGCCAAGAAGCAATGATAATGCAAAATAACGATGAGAAATTTTGCAAAAGTGAGCTAGAAAAGGTAAATAAACTTCTTGCTGAGCTTAAAAAATAGCTCAAATTTGAGCGTTTAAGTCCCACTCGATAGGCGTTTTGCCGTGGTTTGCTAGGTAGATATTTGCTTTAGAAAAGTGCCTGCAGCCAAAAAACGCCCCACGAGCTAGCGGACTTGGGTGGGCTGCTTCTAAAATGAGGTGCTTGCTGGCGTCTATAAGTGGTGCTTTTGCCTTGGCTGGGTTGCCCCAGAGCATAAAGACTACATTTTGTAAATTTTGGCTAATCTTTCTTATGACGGCGTCTGTAAAGCCCTGCCAGCCGAAGCTAGCGTGAGAATTTGCCGCTCCAGCACTTACGCTTAAAGTGGAGTTTAAAAGCAGCACGCCTTGCTTTGCCCACTTTGTAAGATCGCCGCTATTTGGCTCTTTTATGCCAAGATCGGCGTAAATTTCTTTATAGATATTCACAAGACTTGGCGGCACTCTCACGCCACTTGGCACTGAAAAGCTTAGTCCCATGGCTTGATTTGCGCCGTGATATGGGTCTTGCCCTAGGATGACGACCTTGACATCGTGAAACGGCGTTAGGTTAAATGCGTTGAATATAAGCCCGCTTGGTGGATAGACGACGCCAGCGCTCTTTGCTTTTAAGAAATTTTCTTTGATGCGTGCGAAATTTTCACTCAAAAACTCATCTTTTAGCACCTCTTTCCAGCTTGGCTCGATCTTTACGTCATCTAAATTTATCTGCATTTTCCTGCCCTTTTTTGTTTTAGCGCTATAATTTTAACTAAATTTATCCAAAGGAAAGAGCTGTGTCAGAGCAAATTTTTAATAAGATCCACGATCTTCTTAGCAAAAATGGGGCTAAATTTAGAGTGATAGAGCATGAGAGCGCAAGGACTTCAGAGGAGGTCGCTAAGATAAGGGGCACGAAGATGAGCCAGGGCGCAAAGGCGCTGGTCTGCTCTATAAAGGGCGTTAGCGAGGAGAAATTTAGGCAAATTTTTAAAGATGAAAATGTGCTAGATGGTTACTTGCTAGATGACGAAAAGCCAGCGATGAAGGCTGGTAAAATTTACTTGCTCGCGGTCTTGCCAGCGGACGAGCAGGCTGATCTTGACGCGCTTACGCAAAAATTTGATGGTAAAAGAGCGAGCCTTGCTAGCCCAGAGGAGGTCACAGTACTTGCTGATTGCGTATTTGGCTCGGTTCCGCCATTTAGCTTTCATAAAAATTTGCACCTTGTTGTGGATGAGAGTTTGCTAGAGCAAAACGAGGAGATCGCCTTTAATGCAGGGCTTCTTGATAGATCGCTCATCTTAAACGCAAAAGACTACGCCAGGATAGTAAAGCCAGTGTTTGTTAAATTTTCAAAAGAAAAGTGCTAGGCTAACCACTTCCTAGCACTAAATTTGTCGGGAGAAAAATGAATTTAAGTAATGCAAAGACGAGAAATTGCTAAATTCATTTCAGGAGCAAATATTATCAAGGATAATCTTAAAATATAATAAATTATATTGATAAAATATGCATATTTTAGGGTTTATTATCTTTTTATATAAAAAAATATATTTTCAAATCCAAAAATTTTGGCTCAAATTTCATTAAATTTAAAAAGAATTTATAAAAATTTGCTTAGCAATTATTAAGTTTAGCTTAAAGCCCATTTCGATAAAATCCTTAATCGTTCTTTTATCGTAAAAAAGACAATTTGATATAAGGAAAAACAATGAGCGATATCATCGCATACAAACTAAATGGCGAAATAGTCGATACTCAAAGTATCGCAGGGCGTGAGAGTAGTGCTGAGCCTATCTATTTTGACAACTCAAAAGAGGCACTACACGTTATCAGACACTCCTGTGCGCACCTCATGGCACAAGCTATCAAATCACTCTATCCAAAGGCGAAATTCTTTGTCGGACCAAACGTAGAAGATGGATTTTATTATGATTTTAGAGTTGATGATGAGGGCACGAAGCTAGGCGAGAGCGATCTAGCAGCGATCGAAGATAAGATGAAAGAGCTTGCTGAGAAGAAATTTGACATAGTTAAAACCTGCTCAACTAAAGCTAATATGAGTGAGAAATTTAAAAACGATGATCTAAAACAAGAGGTCTTAAAAAGAATTCCAGATGGCGAAGTGAGCAGCTACGCACAAGGCGATTTTGAAGATCTTTGCCGCGGACCACACGTACCAAATACTAAATTTTTAAAATTTTTCAAGCTTACACGCGTGGCTGGGGCTTATCTTGGAGGCGATGAGAGCCGTGAGATGCTAACTAGAATTTATGGCACAGCTTATGCAGATAAAGAGAGCTTAAAAGAGCACATCCGAATCATCGAAGAGGCCAAAAAGCGTGACCACAGAAAGCTTGGCACCGAGATGAAACTATTTACTTTTGATGAAGAAGTGGGTGGTGGTTTGCCTATATGGCTACCAAATGGCGGACGCTTGCGCTCTAAGTTAGAGCAAATTTTATACAAAGCTCACCGCGACCGTGGCTACGAGCCAGTGCGTGGGCCAGAGCTTTTAAAGGCTGATGTGTGGAGAAGAAGCGGTCACTACGCAAACTATAAAGAAAATATGTACTTTACGACGATCGACGAGACAGAGTACGGCATCAAGCCGATGAACTGCGTCGGACACATCAAAGTCTATCAAAGCGACATCCGCTCATACCGTGATTTGCCACTTAAATTTTTCGAATACGGCGTCGTACATCGCCATGAAAAAAGCGGTGTGCTTCACGGGCTCTTCAGAGTGCGCGAATTTGCACAAGATGACTCGCATATCTTTTGTATGCCAAGCCAAATCAAAGAAAATATCTTAGAAATTTTAAAATTTGCCGGCAAAATAATGGAAAATTTCGGCTTTTATTACGAGATAGAGATTTCGACCAAGCCCGCAAAAGCGATCGGCGGGGATGAAATTTGGGAAACTGCTACAAAAGCGCTAAAAGAAGCGCTTGATGAAAACGGTTTTAGATACGGTATCGACGAGGGCGGTGGCGCATTTTATGGACCAAAAATCGACATCAAAATCACCGACGCGCTTAAGAGAAAGTGGCAGTGCGGCACGATCCAGGTCGATTTTAACTTGCCAGAGCGCTTTGATCTAGGCTACATCGACGCAAACAACGAAAGACAACGCCCCGTAATGCTACATAGAGCCTTACTTGGCAGTTTTGAGAGATTTATAGGAATTTTACTTGAGCACACTGCTGGTGAGCTACCATTTTTCATAGCTCCTACGCAAGTCGTCATCGTGCCTATTAGCGACGCACATTTAGACTACGCAAAAGAAATTTCACGCGAGCTAAGAAATATCAACATCGATAGCGAGATTGCAAGTAAAAATGAGAGTTTAAATAAAAGAATAAGAACGGCTGAAAAACAAAGGGTGCCTATGATAGTCGTGCTAGGTGACAACGAAGTAGCGAACAAGAGCGTTGCGCTACGCGACAGACAGGCTAGGACGCAGAGCGATATGAGCTTGGCGGAATTTATAAATTTAACGAAGGAGAAACTTAGTGAGGTACATTTTTGAGTAAGGAAAATGAAGTATTGCTCAATGAGGACATAAGGGCGAGAGAGGTAAGATGTGTAGGGGATGATGGCACGACATACGGTGTCATCTCAAGAGAAGAGGCTTTAGAGATCTCAAATAAGCTTGGGCTTGATCTAGTGCTTATAGCGCCAGATGCGAAGCCGCCAGTTTGCAAGATAATGGACTATGGTAAATTCCGCTATCAGCAAGAGAAAAAGCAAAAAGAGGCCAAGAAAAAGCAAAAAACCATCGAGATAAAAGAGATAAAACTCTCTGTCAAGATCGCCCAAAACGATATAAACTACAAGGTTAAACACGCAAGCGAGTTTTTGCAAGATGGCAAACACGTTAAATTTCGTGTATTTTTAAAGGGTCGCGAGATGAGCACTCCAGAAGCTGGCGTAGCTATGCTTGAGAAGGTCTGGGAGATGATCAAAGATGAAGCTGACCGCGACAAAGAGCCTATAATAGAAGGTCGTTATGTAAATATGCTTGTAACTCCAAAAAAGGGTTAAATTTTCACAAAGAGCAGGCTAGGGCTTGCTCTTTGTTACATTAAATTTTTAATACAAAAACTTACAAATAATTATTTTCCAAAATCCTATCATTTTTGTATGTGTTAAATTTACGCAAAGGCGTTTGCAGGGTTGATATACCTTGTGGTTAAATTTGATAGGCAAAATTTGGATGTGGCTTAAATTTAGTAAATTTTGGTCTTTACTTGCTGGAATTTACCCGCTTTGTTATCGCTCATATGGATGTTGTGCTGAAAATATTTCTTGTGAGCTTACAAAAATTTTAGTGCTTGCGTGAGTATTTTTAAGCTAAATTTTGCCTAATATCTAGCTAAATTTGGCAATGGGATATCGCTTTAATAATACTTTTTTACAAAAAGCTTTGACTACTCTTGGTTTTATGTGGCGACCAAATTTGATGAGAAATTTGCTTGTTCGTGGATTAAATGTAGCAAATTTTAATTTTTGCTTACTAGAATTTGCTCCATCTTTTTTTCTACCAACCATTACATGGGGGCTTTGCTGAAATTCGACTAGGCAAGAGCTCGCCTGAAAGAGTAAATTTGATAACTTCTTTCGAGTTGTAAATTAATGGTGCCTGTGCGAGAGTTATAAACTAAATTTCGCCTAGTAGCTGTATAAATTTGCTAAAAAATTCGCTTGTTTATAGTTTAAATTTATAAAATTTTTTAATTATCTCTTGCCAAAAGAAAACTCTCTTTTAGCTGAAAACCCAAAGCTACTTCATATTGATTTACGTCCAAATTTAACTTGGACGTAATTTTATAAAGCTAAGAGATAAAATTAGTCTACACATATCCCTGATCTATCATCGCATCAGCCACCTTTCGAAAGCCCGCGATATTTGAGCCAAGTACTAGATTTCCCTCGTCGCCAAACTCCTTGCTAGTCTCGTAACTAAGCTCAAAAATATGATTCATTATGCCGTGCAGTCTGTGATCGACCTTTTCAAAGCTCCACGCGGTCATGCCGGCATTTTGCATCATTTCTAGGCCCGACGTGCCCACACCGCCCGCGTTTGCCGCCTTTGCCGGAGCGAAGCAAAAATCCTTTTGCGCGAGCATGAAATTTATCGCATCAAGCGTGCTTGGCATATTTGCCCCCTCAGCCACGAAGCGACAGCCGTTAGCATAAAGCGTCTTTATGTCGGCTAGGTGAAGCTCGTTTTGCGTCGCGCACGGAAACGCTCCATCGCACGGCACGTCCCACACGCCGTTTCTGCCCTCTTTGTACTCACTTACGCTTACGTATTTTGCGTTAGGTCTAAATTTGATGTATTCGCTAAGGCGTGCACGTTTTACTTCTTTTAGCTCTTTAAGTACCGCTAGATCGATGCCCTCTGCATCGTAAACGTATCCGTTTGAATCAGAAACCGTGATAGGCAGCGCGCCTACTTGATAGAGCTTTTCTACCGTGTATATGGCGACGTTTCCGCTACCGCTGACGCTGCACTTTTTGCCATCTAGCCCAAGTCCTGCTTTTTGCAGCATGTTTTGCGTAAAATAGACTAACCCGTATCCGGTCGCCTCTGTGCGCGCTAGGCTGCCGCCCCAGTTTAGCCCTTTGCCCGTTAGTATACCGTCAAACCTGCCGGTTAGCTTTTTATACTGCCCAAACATATAGCCGATCTCGCGCGCGCCAACGCCGATGTCGCCTGCGGGCACGTCCACGGTGTTGCCGATGTGGCGGTAAAGCTCGCTCATAAACGCTTGGCAAAAGCGCATTATCTCGCCCTCGCTCTTACCTTTTGGATCAAAGGTGCTGCCGCCTTTTGCGCCTCCGATATTTACGCCCGTGAGCGAGTTTTTAAAAATTTGCTCAAATCCTAAAAATTTAAGCACGCCAAGATCCACGCTAGGATGCAGTCTGATACCGCCTTTATAGGGGCCCACGGCTGAGTTAAACTGCACGCGGTAGCCGTTATTTACCTGCGGTCTACCGTCATCGCCCGTGTACGTGACGCGAAATATCACCGTGCGCTCAGGTATCACGATACGCTCTAGGATCGCGTGTTTTTGGTACTTGCTCTCTTTTTTTATAAGCGGCTCGAGGCTGTTTAGCACCTCGGTCGCAGCCTGGACAAAGACGCCTTGACCCGGATTGGTCTTTTTTATCCACTCCATCGTTTTTTCGATGTACTCGCTCATTTTGGCTCCTATTCGTCAAATTTTCGTAGTTGAATATTAACTCTCCTAGAAAAAATTTTTATTTAAATTTATTTTTATATTTTTATTTTAGGCAATGAGCGTTACATATCGAAACTAAATTTATAAAAAGTGGTTTTTGTTTCGATCGCTGGGATAAATTTATAAAAGAGAATTTAGGCTGAGTGGAGCCTAAATTTACTAATTTTGCGCCATCTCTTGCCAGAAAGGACGTGCTTTTTCGTCTGCTTTAACAAATTTTAGGATTTGCTCGGCTGGTAGCAGAGTTTCACCATTTAGTCTTGCTATATAGGTGCTGGCAAGCGCTATGAAAAATTTCTCAAAGTCACTTGCGACGCACCTACCGCAAAGCTCCTCATCTCCAAAGAGCCATGCATAGACCGCGCCACTCGTGCAATCAAGCAAAAATATCCACGGATCACCCACGGCAAAAACTATCAAATTTAAAGGATGAGCCTCGCCAATCCACCATTTGCCACCAAATTCGTCTACGCTATTTAGCCGTACTAGCTCACTCACGTAATCGCCTCTTGAGCCAAAACTGACATTGCAAATTTCAAAATTGCCAAGGTCAAATTTGCTTATTAACTCTAAAAATTTAGCTGGGAAATTTACGCCAAGAGCTTCTTGTGCGTTTTTAAGTGCTTGTGCGGTGGCTTTAACATCATTTTGAAGCAAGAGTCTCATGCCAGTCATACCCTCTTGCTCTAGTGGCAAGAAAATTTGATCTAGCTTCCCAGCGATCTTGTCTAATTTTAAAAACATATCGCTCCTTAAATTTGCTAAATTTGGCAAATTTTATCAAATTTATTTCAGTGTGTTTTTAATTTGACCCATTTGCCGCCAAATTTAGACCACAATCTTCATAAATTTAAGAAGCTGGCAGAGATAACTAAGAAAACTAGCAATCACTAAATGTGAGATATTATAAAGGATTAATGATGAGGTAACTTAGCTTGGTAAAGCCGCGTAACCCATAAAAGAGATTTATAACGACGCTAAAACATACGAACTTGATGGCTTTTGCGTACGATTATAATGGAGTGTAAAGAAATTTTGGGCGGCGCAGCATTCAAAAGTGAAGCAAAAGATGAAAATTTAAATGAGAGTGTGTCGCCTAAAGAGCAGAGTGTAAGAATATGCAAAACTATCTGGCGGCTAAAGCTTTGCACATATCTCTACACACCAGTTACCTGTGTGAGGGTGCTTTACTTTGGCACTGCTGGCAAAGGCGGACATCTCTATGCCGTGGATGCAAAAAGTGGCGAGGTGATATTTAAATTTAAAACAAGTGGCGCGGAGTACTTTGCTTAGACTAATGGTCAAATTTTGTTCGCAAATCACAAAAATAAGCCAGCTTTGATAAGCGCTAAAAATAGCTCGTTTTTAAAAGAGATAGAGTTTGAAATTTTGGTTTAGTTACAGATCAGATCATGCTAATAAGCGGTGGCAAGCTCTACGCTATGGCAAATGACGGAGCTAAAATTTACGCAGTTTGCGCGAGGATTTAGCTTTGGCGAAATTTGTCGCCAAAGCCGAAATTAGATAAATTTATCTCTTCTTTTTATATCTTTTTATCGCCTCTACGATGACCTCTTCTAGGTCGTCGTTTGGCTCTTTATTCATATCGTCATAGGTGTTTTCAAGGATAGTTTTTAAGTTTTTCTCAACGTAGCTAGTATCGAAAAATCCTCTTCTAAACTCTTTACTTTTGCTGATCGTTAGCAAAAATGGGATGATCGTTCGCACGCCCTCGATGGTAAATTCTTCAAGCGCTCTTTCAAGCTTATTTACCGCTAGATCGTAGTCGGTCGCCTTTACGATCAACTTTGCGATAAGTGAGTCGTAAAATGGCGGTATGGTGTAGTCTTTATAGACGTGGCTATCGACGCGCACAGATGGACCAAGAGCTGGGTAGTAACCCTCGATCGTGCCTGGCGCTGGGATGAAATTCTCCCAGACATTCTCAGCCGTGATCCTCGCCTCTATCGCGTAGCCTCGTGGCTTGATGTCGCTTTGCTCGATCTCTAAAATCTCGCCAGCTGCGATCCTTATCTGTCTAACGACTAAGTCGTGGCCGGTGATTTCTTCGGTGATGCCATGCTCCACTTGGATACGGGTGTTCATCTCCATGAAGTAAAAGTTGTTGTAGTCATCTAATAAAAACTCGATCGTTCCTACGTTTGAGTAGCCCACAGCCTTTGCAGCGGCCACCGCGGTTACGCCCATTATCTTTCTTAAATTTTCGCTGATAGATGGGCAAGGTGCGATCTCGATTATCTTTTGGTGGCGCCTTTGGATAGAGCAGTCACGCTCGCAAAGGTGGATGATATTGCCGTAGTTATCGCCTAAAATTTGAAATTCGATGTGACGAGGATTTACGACAAGCTTCTCCATAAAAACTTCATCGTTGTTAAAGTATGTCTTTGCCTCTCTGGTGCACGACTCAAAGGCATCTTGCATATCTTCTTCTTGCCAAACTTCTCTGATACCACGGCCACCACCACCACCACTTGCTTTTAAGATGACTGGGTAGCCGATGCGTCTAGCGTGCTCTTTTATGGCATCCATACTCTCGTCATTTAGCTTTTCTGTGCCTGGAACGATTGGTATGCCGTTTCTCTTCATTAGGTATCTTGCGATATTTTTATCACCCATTTTTCTGATCACTTCAGCCTTTGGACCGATAAATATAAGCCCAGCATCCTCAACCGCCTTTGCAAATTCGTAGTTTTCGCTTAAAAAGCCATATCCTGGGTGTATCGCGTCAGCTCCGCACTCTTTAGCAAGCTTTACGATAGCTTTGGCGTCAAGATAACCTTTGATCGGATCTTCGCCCACTTGATAGGCCTCATCAGCTATCCTTACATGCAAGCACTCGCTGTCTGGCGCTGTGTAAATTCCTACGCTTTGGATGTGTAAATCCCTACAAGCTCTGACTATCCTAACTGCGATCTCACCACGATTTGCGATAAGAATTTTATGTATCATAGGCTATCCTTTTTGAGTTTTGCTTATCATATAACTATTCGTTTTATTTTTAGATAAATTTATTAAGTCTGGTTTTAAAATTTGAGCGCAAAGGTTAAATTTACACTCAAATTTTTCTATCTATTGATGATTTGTGGAAAAGGTGTGGCTAGGGCTTTTTTGCTAAAATCTTGCGACTCGATCGTGAAATTTGCAGCAAATCTTTGAATGCCCTCTTTTTTATAAGCGCGCCTTTGGATGGTAAAAAGGACTAAATTTCCGCCTTGTTTGGTGTAGCGATATATCGAGTGCTCGGCTGTTGGTACGCCATTTAGGTTTGAAAATATCGTGATATCAAGATAAATTTCATTTGCCAGCGAGCCCTTTTTATAAGCCACTTTTAGCCCTTTCGCTTTTAGCTCTTTTAGATCATTTATCTTTTGCTCGACCGCTTGCTCTGGCGTAGCGTCAAATTTAAGGGTATTTAGCGAGAGCATGTAGCTAAAACTATCTAGCCTTTCGCCAGGTAGCAAATACTCCTGCGTGAATAAATTTGGCACAGGCTTGGCTGAATATGCCAATGAGTAGAGTCTGTTATCAAATTTTATCTGCACCGGCTCAAAGTACTGAGTCGCTGCAAGTAAGAGTGCCGGCAAAGCGATAAATGCTAAAAATTTCTTCATCAAATTCCCTTAAAATGGATTTACTATCATTACCCAGATGATGATGAGCATCGCGATAGTTGGCACTTCGTTGTAAGCTCTAAAGAAGATGCCACTTTTGTTACAGCGTTTTTCTTTGAGCTGCTTCATGTAGCGTCCAAGGTCTAGGTGATAGATAGCCATTAAGATGACAACTAAAATTTTAACGTGGATGTGACCAGTTTTTATAAGATCAGGCATCGCGATAAGTATCAAAATGCCAGTAACAAATGAGCCAATGAGTGCGACCCAGCCGATGTAGTGATACATCTTGTACTCCATCACCTCAACCACTTTTACAAAGTCTGGCTTGTCCATGTTTTCTACGTGATAAACGTAGAGCCTTGGCTGATAAAACAGCACTGCCATCCACGAGATGAAAAACAAATAGTGGAGGTATTTTAAGTAAAGATAATATTCTGCCATAACGTCTCCTTATCTAAAAAGTATCTCTTTTCTAGCTTCAAATTCAGCCTTGCTGATCGTACCACTCTCAAAAAGCTCGTATAATCTTTTGAGGTCCTCTTCTTTGTCTTTGAGCTTTAGCCTCTCTTTTAGCTCGGCTTTTTGTAAATTTTTATCCACACCACTGCCGACTAAAAATGCGTCGATGATCCACCAAATGCCCCAAATAGCCAAGAATAAATAACCAACGAGGATGATTTGTAAAGAGTAGCCGATAAAAAATAGTCCCATCATCAAAAAGCCAGTTATAAATTTGCCAAGGTAAATTCTATGCGCTCCAAGCCAGCCAGTAAGTAGCCAAAGCGCGTATGCGACGTAGATATTATTTCCCACTCTCTCTCCTTTTTCTAAAACTTTGCCAAAGTATCATCACGACGCAAAGATCGATCATCACATCAGCGAAGTTAAAGACCGCAAAGTTAAACCACTTATGCCAAAAGACATAATCCACGACGCCGCCATGGATAAATCTATCTGTGATATTTGAGCTGCCAGCTCCTAGCAAAGCTCCAAGCCAAATGGCATGCGAGTAAAGCAGCTTTTTCTCAACGACCAGATAGACAAAAACGCCTAAAATGAGGGCGATCTGGATAAATTTAAGCCACTCATCTAAAAAGGCAAACATCGAAAACGCAACGCCTTTATTATATGTAAGAACTAGCGAGAAAAACTCGCCCTCCCACGAAAAACCATCTATAAATATCATTTTTATCGCTTGATCAACGATAAAAATGAGAAAAAATGCTATGAAAAATTTAACCAAATTTTTACGCATTTAGGGCTTTTACGAAAAATTTCTCAACTTCATCCATGCGTTTTTCAACTAAAGTTTGATTTTTGCCCTCAAGCAAAAGCCTGATCAAATTCTCAGTGCCAGAGTATCTAAAAAGTGATCTTATGCCATCTTTTGCAAGGCTAGCCTCAAGCTCTTTTAGCCCCTCTATCTTATCAAGTGGCTTTTTCTCTATGATCTTTAAATTTAGTAAAATTTGTGGATATGGCTTTAGCTCACCAAAAATTTCGCTAGCTTTTTTACCTTTTTTAAGCATCATCGCGACAACTTGCATTGAGGTAACAAGGCCATCGCCAGTTTTGGCGTAGTCGTTAAATATCACGTGACCGCTTTGCTCACCGCCAAAATTTATGCCATTTTCTTTCATCATCTCAAGCACGTATTTATCGCCTACGTTTGAGCGAAGTAGTTTGATCTTATGAGCTTTTAGATAGTCATCAAGTGCAGCGTTACTCATTACCGTAGCTACGATGGCTCCACCTTTTAGAGTCTTTTGCTCGTGTAAAAATGCAGCTAGTGAGCCAAGTATCGCATCGCCATGCACAACTTCGCCGTTTTCATCGACAACTACAAGCCTATCAGCATCGCCGTCAAATGCAAAGCCGATGTCAGCACGAAGCCTTTTTACTTCGCTTGCTAGATCTTCTGGGTGAAGCGCACCGCAGTTTTGGTTGATGTTGCTACCATTTGGCTCGTCGTTTATGACGATGACATCAGCTCCAAGCTCGCTAAATACAGTTGGCGCGACCTTGTAAGCAGCTCCGTTTGCCACATCTAAAACTACTCGTAAATTCTTTAAATTTAGCTCTTTTGGGAATGAATTTTTGATCTGCACGATATATCTGCCGATAACATCGTCGATCCTCTTGTTTGCACCGATCTCTGTCATCGTTTTTTGGGCGTTTGCGATGAGCTCATCGTCGTAGAAGATTTTTTCTATCTCGGCCTCTATCGTCTCATCAAGTTTGTTGCCAAAGCTATCAAAAAATTTGATGCCGTTATCGTAGTATGGGTTGTGTGATGCGCTTATCATGATACCAGCGTCACAGCGCATATTTTCTGTTAAAAATGCGATCGCAGGTGTTGGCATAGGGCCTATTTGAAGGACGTTGTAGCCAACTGCAGTTAGTCCTGCAACGATGGCGGTTTCTATCATATAGCCGCTTTTTCTTGTATCTTTTCCAACCAAAATCACATTTGTAGCTGAGGTTTTTCTAAAGTAAATTCCAGCCGCCATTGCAAGACGCATAGATGTTTGAGCTGAAAGCTTCTCACCAGCTTTTCCACGAACTCCATCCGTTCCAAATAGTTTCATAAATTTATCCTTTTTATTATAAAATTGTGCTATTTTATCAGAATTTACCTAATTTAAAATCTAAAATTTTACTTTCATTAAGGATGACTTAAATTAAGGTTAAATTTATTATATCTTTAATATAATCACCGACTAAAATTATTCAAAAAGGTATATTATGGCAAACCATAAATCTGCTGAAAAAAGAGCTAGACAAACTATAAAAAGAACAGAAAGAAATAGATTTTACCGCACAAGACTTAAAAATATCACAAAAGCAGTGCGTGTAGCTGTAGAAGCTAAAGATCTAAATGCTGCAAATGAAGCTTTAAAAGTTGCTAACAAAAGTATCCACAGCTTCGTAAGTAGGGGCTTTTTGAAAAAACAAACTGCTGCTCGCCGTGTTAGTCGTCTTGCACAATTGGTAAATACTCTAAAAGCTGCTTAATCTATAAAATTTAATGTTTGCTGATAAACTTCATCCATTTTTGGATCGCTATAATGAAATTTCTACGCTTCTTAGCGATCCAAATATAGCAAACGATATCGAAAAGATGACAAAGCTCTCAAAAGAGCAATCATCTATCGAGCCAGTCGCAACTGCCTCAACAAAATATCTAGAAATTTTAAAAGATATCGACGAAAATAAAGCCCTACTTGAGGACTCTGAGCTCGGAGAGCTTGCAAAAGAGGAGCTTAAAAATTTAGAGATTTCAAGAGAAAAGCTTGAAGAAGAGATAAAAATTTTACTTCTTCCAAAAGATCCAAACGATGATAAAAATATATTTTTAGAAATTCGTGCAGGTACTGGTGGT
Organism: Campylobacter concisus; assembly: GCF_015679985.1. NCBI lineage: Bacteria > Pseudomonadati > Campylobacterota > Epsilonproteobacteria > Campylobacterales > Campylobacteraceae > Campylobacter > Campylobacter concisus. Next base: position 139,821 of record NZ_CP049239.1, read on the forward strand.
GATGAGGCCGCGCTATTTGTTGGGGATCTTTTTAATGCTTACATTAGATATGCAGAACTTCGTGGATATAAATTTGAGATCGTTAGTCAAAGCGAAGGCAATACTGGTGGCTTTAAAGAGATCATCGTACTTATAAAAGGTAAAGGTGCTTACTCGAGGCTAAAATTTGAAGGCGGTACACACAGAGTTCAACGTGTGCCAGAGACCGAGAGCCAGGGTAGGGTGCACACTTCAGCTGTGACTGTAGCTATTATGCCAGAGGTCGAGGATAGTGAGATCGAGATCAATCCAAATGATATAAGAGTCGATGTGATGAGAAGCTCAGGTCACGGTGGTCAGTCGGTAAATACAACCGATAGTGCCGTTAGGATCACACATATACCAACTGGCCTTGTTGTAACAAACCAAGATGGCAAGAGTCAGCACAAAAATAAAGAAGCTGCGATGAAGGTGCTAAAGGCTAGACTTTATGAGCTTCAAGAACAAGAGAGACTCGCAAAAGAGACTAGTGAGCGAAAGAGCCAAGTTGGCACCGGAGATCGTTCTGGCAGGATAAGGACATACAACTATCCGCAAAACCGCATAAGTGATCACCGCATAAATTTAACACTTTACCGCCTTGATGCGATTATGGCTGCGGGATTATTTGATGAGATCATCGAGCCACTTATTACGCATTATCAAGCAGAAGCTATGCTAGAAGCTGGTATTTAAACTTTCAAATTTTTACTTCAAATTTTATAATTTATTTCTTTACCTAAAAATACTACTTTAGATTAAAATACTTTTAAATTTACCAAGCTTTAAAGTCAAATTTACAAGAATTTTACAAAAATAGATATTTAGAAGTAGTAGTTAGTAATATTTTTTCTCATTTTTTTCAAAATAATATAAATTAAATTTTTAGATTTTATTTCTAAAATATCGATTTTTAGGCCATTTAAAAGTATAAAATTTTTATTTTTGATATTATAATTTTGCATAAATAGTTTTTAAGTTTTGCTTAATAATTCTACCTTACAATTTCACCATAATTTAATTCAAAACAAGGAGACAAAATGTCAATAAGTGCAAGAAATCAACTAAATGTTGAGATCACAGAAGTAAGAACAGGTGCGGTAAATTCACTAATATCTGCTAAGCTTGCAGGCGGTGAGGTGCTAAAAGCAACTGTTACAGTTGATAGTGAAAAAGGTCTTGATCTTAAAGTTGGCAAAAAAGCTATCTTTTTATTTAAAGCTTCAAGTGTTATCGTTTCAAGAGATGACAGCATTAAACTTAGTGCTACAAACCAAATAAAAGGTGTTGTTAGCGAGATAAAAGACGGAGCTGTAAATGCTGAAGTTATTATTGATGTAAATGGCAGCAAAATTTCTGCTATCATCACAAGAGAGTCAGTTAGCAGCCTAGCTTTAAAAGCGGGAGATAAAGTAACTGCGATCATTAAAGCAACTCAAATTATAGTTGGTGTTAAATAATTTACGGAGCAATTTTGCTCCGTTATTCTAAATTAAATTCTATTCTTAAGCTAAAATCTAAAATACTCTAAAATTCGTCAACTAATTTATAAATTTAAAGAAGTCGTAGTGAATATTTTTAAAGCTATTTACTTAAAAATTTTTATAAGAAAATTTATATTATTTTTTTACTTTTATAACCTATCTGCTATTTTATGCAGAGTGTGGCATACCAAAGGTTCACCATACAATGGGCGGGCTAAATATCAACACAAAGCCCAAGTCATAAACTCTTAAACTGTAGCTGGTGAGATCATAGGTGGCGTTCATAGCGCTAGCCGTCTAGGGTCGTCGCGATAATTTACTGCTTGACTTTTTGCATAATCACTGCTAAGACTATCGGCTAAAAAGAGGTAGCAGACATTTGCTTGCCACTATAAATTTTTAAATCTATAAACTCCATTTTTCACTCGCTCGAAAATTTTCTTCTCTTCAAGTAGCTTAAATGTATTTATCACGGTTGGTTTGCTCACATCCAGCTTTTCACAAATTTCTGAAATTTTTACTACAATAAATCCATTTTCATCACAGCTTTTAACTAGCAAATTTATAATTTCTACCTTTTTCTCACCAATTATTGCCTTGTAAATTTCTTCATTCATGCTAGATCCATTTATATCCTATTGCCACGCACCAAAGCGCGCCACATAAGAAATTTGCGATCATCACAGCTGCACTTCCTGCATCTTTTGCCGCCTTTGCTAGGGCGTGATAGTCTGGGCTTGCAAGATCAGTTACTCGCTCTAAGCCTGAGTTTAGGCACTCGCAAACTAGCACAAATGCCATGCTAAATATCAAAAATATATTAAAAACAAGGCCAAAATTCCAAAAAATAGCGATAGTGTTGCTAATAAAAATATGCAAATTTCTATTCGAAAGCTCTTTTCATTTTTAAAAATTTCAGCCAAACCCTCTCTTGCATAGTCAAAATTTTTAAAAAATTTATACTCTGGCTGGTTTCTCATAATTTTCCTTTTTGCGATTTTTGGCATAATTATAATTAAAAAAAGGATGAAATTTGAAACTTATTAGCTGGAATGTAAATGGCCTTAGAGCACTTGTAACAAAAGATGGTTTTGCATGGCTTACGGAGCAAAAGCCTGATTTCTTAGCGCTTCAAGAGATTAAAGTCAAAGAAAGTGATGTGCCAAAAGAAATTTATAACCTTGGCTTTAAAGATATCAGTGTAAATTCAGGCGAGAGGGCCGGATACTCTGGCGTGATGAGCCTAGCAAATTTTGACATTTCTACACAAAAGGCAGCTTTTTTCGACGACACGGAGGGGCGTGTTTTGGAACATAGATTTGGCAATATCGTGCTTTTTAATATCTATTTTCCAAACGGACAAAAGGATGACGAGCGCCTAGCCTATAAAATGGACTTTTACGAGAAATTTCTAGCTTACTGCAAAGAACTTGTAAAAAGCGGTAAAGAGGTGATATTTTGTGGCGATGTAAATACTGCTCACCGTGAGATCGACCTTAAAAATCCAAAGGCAAATGCCAAAACTTCTGGCTTTTTGCCTATTGAGCGAGCATGGATAGATGAGGTGCTAAAAAATGGCTTTATAGATACTTTTAGAACTATAAATGGCGACGTAGCGGACGCTTACTCGTGGTGGAGCTATCGCTTTAATGCAAGGGCTAAAAATATCGGCTGGAGGATTGATTATTTCTTTATTTCACAAGGATTAAAAGATAGGCTAAAAGACGCATTTATCTTGCCAGATATTACAGGCAGCGATCACTGCCCGGTTGGCATAGATATAGAAATTTAGCCACTATTCCATTCTGCGAGGCTTGCCCAGTAAGAAACCTTGTGCGTAAGGTATTCCAAAATTTTTGATTTGGTTTAAAATTTCTTCCGAACTTGCAAACTCGGCTACTATTTTGTAGCCTTGTTTTTTAGCAAAGCTTACGATAGTTTCTACTAGAACTCTAGCATTTTCATCAAATGGAAGCTTTTTGATTATCGAGCCATCTATCTTTATGGTGTCTATATCAAGCTCCAAAATTCGGTAATAGTTTGAGTATCCTGAGCCAAAGTCATCAATCGAAATTTTACATCCATAGCCCTTGACGCGTTTTATGAAAGAATTTACCGCAACATAGTCGCTAAGCTCTTCGCTCTCTAGCATTTCAAAACAAATTTTATTAGGATCTTTGCACTCGTTTAGCTTGCTCTCTATAAGCTCTCTCATACTAGCATCAGCAATATCGGTAATTGATAAATTTATCGAGAACATATAATCTGGATATCTTTTAGCTAAATCAAACGCAAGACTTATCACCTTTTTGGTTATTTGCGGATATAGTTGTGTTTTCATGGCAATATCTAAAAATTCGCCCGGATAGTGTATCTTTCCATTTTGATCGATTATACGAACCAAAACTTCATAATACTTTGCTTCAGTCTCATTTTCTTCTAAGTTAAAGATACCTTGTGCTTCTACGATGACTCTATCGTTTTCTAACGCATCTTCGATTAGCTGAACTGCCAGCTGGTTTTTGTGATATTTCATCTCAATGGCGTCATTTTCTAGATAGTAGTAAATATTGCTACCATTTTCTATTGCGAGCTGATTTGCAAGGACTGATTGCATTAGGCGGTTGGTTTGTGGGGTATCGTTTGGCAATGAAACACCAAATACTATCTTTATGCCTGGCAAGTTTTCAAATTTTTCATCAATAGCGATATTTATCCTATTTGAGCCAAAATATTCTCTAATATACTCAATATCTTTTACGATATTATCGCCTTCATACCATATATAAAATGCGTCATCTTGAAATCTAAATAGCTTTGCTTTTATCTCAGAAGTATCTATACAAAGCTTTAGTGTATCAGCTACTGCTTTTAGCATTGCATCGATAATCTTAGTTTGATAAAAGAATCTTAAAATTTTAAAATTCTTAATGCTTAAGCAAATGAGCACTCCATCTTTTTGTGCGTCTAAAATTTCAGTTAAAGCAAAGTAGTTACCAAAGCCTGTTAGCTTATCGATTGAAGATTGTATTTTTATTTGTTCATTTTTTTGAGTTAGTTCATTTAGTATTAGCGTCTCTTTAGTCCTATCAAGTTTTACCGCTATATAGCCCTCAAATTTATTTTTAAAGAAAAATGGTGAAAATTTTACCTTTTCATATAAAAAATTACCGTTTTTTGTTCTGCTTATAAGCTCATCGCTCTCCCAAGGTAGAGATTTTTGCACAGCCTCTTTTATGGATTCATAAAAGCTTTGCGGGTGCATATATGATTTTAGTATTCTAGGGTTTTTGCCTATTACTTCTTTTAGCTTGTAGCCAGTTTTTTCTTCAAAGGTTTTATTTACGTATGAAATTCTATTGTATTTATCGCAATAGATAATAGAGCTATGATCGTTTTCGACTGTCGTTCTTAGGAGTTTTATCTGTCTTAAACGCTCTGAGGCCATTTTAATTTGATAGAGACCAAATGAACAAAATATTATAAATGTAATCAAGCAAATTCTCTGAGCTATTTTTGCCTTATTCACCTCATCAGAGTGAAATTCTAGGATTTTGTTTCTAAAATTTTCTATTAGATTATCAAGATGTAGCTCTTTTGCACTATTTGAGATTGTACGTAATGTTTTTGTAGCTTGAGCTGCATAAAGTATCTTGTCTAATACATTTTGAGCTTTTTGGTTATCTTTATACTCGTTTTTATACATTTTTATTTGCTTTGAAATATCATCTATTGCTTCAGGACTAAGCATCAAAGCACCTTTTATCGCATAAAATATAGGCTCAAGCTTATTTGAAAGTGCGAGATTTTGTATTTCATATTGACTTATTTGGATATAAGAATCTATAGATGAGTTTACATAAGCTGATCTTTGTAAAAAAAATACTTTTTTACTAAATACATCTCTTATGTTTTGTAGGTCTTTTTTTATTTCATTTTGATGAAATAACAACATCTCATCACTAAGTATTGAAAGGTTGCTTAAATTTGTATCAAAAGAATTTATGTCAGCATTGAGTTTGTCGTAGTTTGAGATATCATAAATATTATTCAAAGAAAAAGTTATCTCATTGTCTATAAATTTTAGATTTAAAATCCCGTCATCAAATTTATGAGCTGCACCAATAGCTATATTTGCTTTATATATAAAAAACGCACTAATGAAAAATATAGCTGTTAAGACGCTAAGTATGGTTTTTATTCGTTTAGTACTCATTTAGTATCCTAGGCTTTTTACCATTTAATGTCAGAAAAAATGAGTATAAAGCATCAATTTCATCTTTGCTAAGAATGTATCCTAGCTGGTAGTTACCAATAAAGCTTATAGCCTCTTTTAGATCGTTTATCTCTCCATGAGATAAATATGGAGCAGTTTTTGTAATATTTCTTAGTGATGGTACTCTTCTTAATCTTTTGCTTGTATCTAAGGCAGAAATTCTTTCTCGGCCAATATCTTGTGTCAAATTTCCTCCCAAATTTCTACCATTATGACAAGCGGCACAGCCTATATTATTGAATATCTCAAATCCTTTCTTTGCGCTATCATCTATGGCATTGTTATCACCTGATATAAAACGATCAAATGGCGAATCAACACTTAAGACTGCCTTTTCAAACTCAGCTATTGCATCTGCAATATTATCAAAATTAATGCCGTCATTATAAATTTTTTTAAATAAAATTTTGTACTCAGAGATGTTATTTACAGAATCCACTATCTTGTCGTTATCCGAGTTTAGTTCTATTCTAGAAGTTATGGACTCTTTTACTTGATCTTTTAAATTGCTAATCTTTGCATCGCTATAAAATAGATAGTTTGCTGCAGCATTTAATATGGTTGGAGGATTTAAAGTGCCTTTTTCCATGCTATCTTGGTTGCTTCCACTTAAATTCCAATACAGGTTGTGACAAGTTTGGCAAGAGTAGTTTTCATTTGGGCTTAGTCTTTTGTCAAAAAAGAGTTTTTTACCAAGCAGAGCCTTTTCTTCATTATATTTTACTACCGTGAGAGGTTTGTAGGATTCATATTTACAAAATGAAATCGTGATGATAAATAGAAAAAGTATAACGCCCTTCATAACGCCCCTAATTTTTAATTTTCTTTTTTATATCGGCAAATTTTTGATTTTTTATATAGTACGTTATTTTATTGTTTTTTGAAATTTATGATACAATTCGCTCGATTTAGAAAATATTTATATTTCAGGGAGGAGAAGTCATGAAAAAAGGCTTTACGATGATTGAGTTGATCTTCGTGATCGTTATATTGGGCATATTAGCTGCGGTTGCTATACCAAAATTAGCTGCAACAAGGGATGATGCAGAGATAGCAAAAACTGCTACAAATATACAAACACTTATTTCGGACTTGGGTTCTTACTATACTTCACAAGGCGAATTTGCTTCTGGTGCAGATGCTGTTAAGAAGATGTCGAATGTTAAAAATCCAGTAAATGCAAAAAATGATAAATGCCTAGAAGTAGGTACAGGAAACAATACTAATGGAGAGATAGGCATCACCATAAAAACAGATGGCCTTTGCAAACAAGTTTGGGAATTACCTGGCTTGGCAGATGTTAAAGCTCTAGTCGAAAGTAGCGACAATAAGACAGCTAATACGCTTAAATTTGGCGGTATGGGCATAAAATATAAATAAAATTTTTAGCAAGGTATTTTCCTTGCTTTTATGATATTTGGCCTACTAAATTTTTTAATATAACAAAGACTGATAGAAATACAAATTTTTTACACAAATAATTTATATACATAAAAATAAGCTTTCTAAGATTTAATGCGTTGCCAAAAAGTATCAATCCTAACTTATGCTAATAGGTAATGGCCTTTTATTAAATTTAATTGATTTTATCCTTTACAAATTTTAAAGATAAAAAACGTAAAATCAAACCATGGATTTACTAAAAGACCCGTTAAACAAGCTCATCATCTCGCTCTCACTTCCAGCTGGCACCGCAATGATGTTTAATACTCTTTATAACGTCACCGGCACATTTTTTGCAGCAAAAATTTCTACCCTTGCCGTAGCTGGTATGGCTATGAGCTTTTTGCTTTATCTAAGTATTGTAGGCATTGGGCTTGGTTTTGGCTCAGCACTAACTGCGCTAATAGGTAATAGCCTTGGAGCAGGAAAGATAAAAATGGCTAAATTTTATGCGGCAAATGGAGTTATCTTTGTGCTAGTATTTGCTATTTTTATGGGATTTTGTGGCTATTTTTTAGCACCAAATTTACTCACTTTTTTAGGAGCTGATCATCACTATTTAAAAGAGGCGCTTGATTACGCAGGTGTTATCTTTCTTGCTGCACCATTTTTCTTGATTATCAAATCTCTAAACGGCGTGCTTGTGGCACTTGGAGATACAAAAAGTTACCGCGATTGGCTATTTTATGGCCTTTTTATTAACGCATTTTTTTGCTACTTTTTTGCATTCATTTTGGATCTTGGTGTAAAAGGGCTTGCTCTAGCAACAGCGAGTGTTCAGCTTTTGGGCATGATCTACCTTTTTGTAAAAGTTAAAAAGGCTAAGATGATCGAGCCAAGAAATTTAAGCTATTTTGTGCCAAATTTTAGCATTTGGGTAAAGATTACAAAACAAGCTCTACCGGCTTGTTTGAACTATCTATCGATGTCGCTTGGCTCACTTGTGCTTTTAAAATTTATAAGCTACTATGGTGTAAATGCTGTAGCGGGGTACGGTATAGCCTTAAGGATAGAGCAAATTTTGGTATTACCGACCATTGGTATGGCTGCAGCAGTTTTAAGTATCGTTTCAAGAAACTATGGCGCTAAAAATTTTAAAAGAGCTAAACAATGCTATAAAATTTCGCTTCTTTTTTTACTTATTTATTGTGCATTTGCTTGCGTTTTTATTAGATTTTTTGGTGAAGATATGATAAGAATTTTTGATGATACGCCGGCAGTTTTGGAGATAGCAGGGCTTTATCTTGGTATAAATTCTCTTGCTTACGTAGCTTATGGCACGATAAATGTCTCAGGCAGCACTCTTCAGGCCATAAAACGTCCAGTGGCTATCTTTTTGCTAAATGGATTTAGGCAATTTGTACTTCAAGGATCACTTTTTTACGCGGTAGTTTTCTATTTTGGTCTTGAGATAAAATTTATATGGCTGGCTCTATTTTTTAGTGTCTATCTCACAGCCATTTGCTTCGTCTTTTGGACGCTTCATCAGTTAAGAATGGCTACTGACGTAAGCTTTTAAATTTAAAACAAAAAGCAAAAAAGCAAAGTGAAGCAACTAAGATTATGCTAGCTCCGCCTGTTAGGTTAAAATAAAAGCTAATAAATAGACCACTAAAGCAAAAAACGACTGAAAAGATAGTAGAGATTAGCATCATCAGCCCCAGTCTTTTGGCAAAAATTTGTGCTAAATATGGCGGTATAGTAAGAAGAGCGATGACTAGAATCAGCCCAACAACACGAATCGTAGCCACCACACAAAGCGCCATCATGCACACTAATAAATAGTGAAAAAATGTTGTATTTACGCCGCGCAACTTTGCAAACTCTGCATCAAAGCTAATAGCTACAAATTGACGATAAAAAAGGGCAATGAGTGCTAAAAATAAAATATCTAAAATACTCATAAATGTTATATCTTGCCCGCTCACTGCTAAGATAGAACCAAAAAGATAATTCATAAGATCGGCATTGTATCCCGGAGTTAAATCGATAAAAATGATACCAATAGCCATGCCAAATGCCCAAATAGCGCCGATAACTGAGTCGATGTTGGTTTTATCTTTTAGTGTGATAGTGGCGATTACGAGAGCTAAAAAGAGTGAAAATATGCTAGCTCCAAGAAGTGGTTCAAGCGAGAAGAAAAAGGCAAGTCCTATGCCGCCATATGCTCCGTGCGCGATACCGCCAGCGATAAAAGTCATTTTATTTATAACAACGAGCGAGCCTATGAGCCCACAAATGATACTAACTAAAATGCCAGCAATAAAGGCATTTTGCATAAAATTTAACTCTAAAATTTCACTCATTTTATTTCTTTAGCTTAAAAACATTACTTTTGATTTTGCACTCACATTCACCAAGTGCGATCTCGACGTCGCAAAAATGGCTATGAGATTTTGCTAAATGCTCTATAAATTCTCTTTTTGCAGTATCTTCATGAGTTTTATGAATATGTAAATTTTTACTCACGTAGGCGATTTTTGTAGCATAATTTAGCACGATATTTAGATCGTGACTTACCAAAACTACGCCAACACCACTTACATTTATATTTTTTAAAATTTCATAAATTTCAGCCTGACCCTTTGTGTCGATGCTAGCTGTTGGCTCGTCTAAAACGAGGACCTTTGCATTTGCACAAAGCGCTCTTGCGATATATACACGCTGTCTTTGGCCACCGCTTAGCTCACCAATTCTAGCGCTTGCAAATTCTTTCATGCCAACTTTCTCAAGGGCACCAAGAGCCATTTGTTTCTCATCTCGCGAGTAAAAACCAAAAATTTTTTTGTCTATTAGCCCCATTAAAACTACTTCTAAAACCATCATCGGAAAGCTTTGATTTGAGAGAAAATTTTGAGGCACATAGCCTATAAATTTACTGACCTCGCTTGGCTCTTTTCCAAAGAGCTTTATCTCACCACTTTGAGGCTTGAGTAGCCCTAGGATAAGCTTTAAAAGTGTGCTTTTGCCACCACCATTTGGACCGATGATAGCTAAAAACTCATCGCTACTATAATCTAAATTGATACCTTCTAAAACCACTTGCTTATCGTAGCTAAAGTTTAAATTTCTAATTTTTATAATTTCTTTCAAAACAGACTCTTTTGCGTAAATGTAGTAGTAAAAATAAAAAGTCCAAGCCAAAGCATAACGCTAAGTGCCATAAATTCGGCATAGATTTTAAACTTTTTTAGCTTAATGTTTGTGCTCTCATTTATCTTGGCTCCAAAAACAGCCGCTAAAAATATCACTGCGCTCATGCCAAGCGCCATAAATAGGCCACTTATAACGCCTGCAAAGTAGCTGCCTAGCTCATTTGCTAGCACAAAGACAAGTATCGTGCCAGGACAAGGAATAAGTGCCGCAGCAGCTGCAACCAGCCATTCTTCTTTGTTTTTTGGTTTTTTTGTAGTACAGATATTACAGCCACAGTCGCTAGTAAATTTTGTATTTTTACTCAAATTTTGGCTTAAACTTGAGCTAAAAATATAAAATTTATTTAACTCTTTTTTGCTTGAAAGATAAATTTTGACCTTTTTATAAAGCATAAAAATCGCTACAAAAAAGATAATAATGCCAGAAAATGCTGTCGTAACGCTTGCTGTATCTTTTGTCAGATCGCTACTGATCTCACGTAGTATCATAAAACTAGCAAGCACAAAGATAAAAGCACCCACAACATGTAAAAATCCGATCTTTAAAGAGAAGAAAAAGGCTTTGGCGTAGCTTCCACCAGTTGCGGCAAAATAGGAGCTTGTAAGCACCTTGCCATGTCCCGCAGATGCAGCGTGCAAAAAGCCATAACCAAATGATATGAGCGCTAAAAATAGCAGAGTTAGCGGACTTTTTTGATCAAAATTTCTTAGAATTTGCTTTAATCTATCAAGCATGCTTAGACTTGTTTTTGAAACAAGATCAAACTTAGCTTCATCGATTTTATCGATCTGGCTTAAATTTTCATCTTCAAAATTTACTGAGTTTGGCTCTTTTAGAAGCTCTTTTAATACAGGCTTTTCGTTATGAGCTTTGGCTGCAGCTTTACTTGAAAATGTAAAAAATATTAAATTTGCATTTGGATTTGGTATCGTCCAAAACTGGTCTGATACCAAAAACGCGTTATTTTGTGTAAATTTAAAATTAAAATATCCCTCTTTATCGTCCATTTCGACAGACACCACAAAGCCATCTTTGATAAGCAAATTTGTCTTAAAACTAACATCAAATTTTAGTCTGCCCTCATCAAAATAGAGTTTATACTTTTTTAAATTTAGCTCAAGTTTTGTAGCATTTTCATCTTTGTAAAAGTACTCAATATTCGTTAAATAATGCCTTGGCACAAGATAATCAAGTAAATTTAAGCGGATCTTTTTGATCTCGCTTTCATCTATCTTTTCATCCTGATTTAGGTCAAAATTTTGCCTCATAAGCTCTGAGAAATTTTGCGAAAATGTCCACGAAAAAGCAATTGTAGTGATATTGTTTTCGTTTGAGTCAAATTTTACGCTCACGTGAGCGGTCGGGCTATAAAGCGAGCAAAGAGCACACCCGAAGGCATTTATAGCAAAGAAGCAAATGACAATCAGGCGTGCTAACATTTTTTATAGACTCTTAGCAAAAATTTCTGCTGTTTTTTTCATCTCATCTAGCCAATTTTCTGGGAGCTGATCAATGCTTATGACCTTTGAGCCAGTCTCTTTTGCTACTAAATTTGCAGCCTTTGTTGGAAACTGAGGAGCAACGAAAATGACTTTTACACCGTGCTCTTTAGCTTCTTCGATGAGCTCTTTTAGCTCAGCTGGCTTTGGCTCTTTGCCCTCTACCTCGATGGCAATTTGCTCTAAATTATAACGTTTTGCAAAATATCCCCAAGATGGGTGATATACGATAAATTCGCGAGTTTTCACATCTTTTAGAGTATTTTTGATAAAACTATCAAGCTCGTCAAGGCTGGCTTTAAATTTAGCTAAATTTTCCTCATAAAGCTTTGCATTTTGCGGGAATTTCTCTATTAGCGCCTTAGCTATATTATCAGCTTGAGTTTTTACTAAAACCGGATCAAGCCAAATGTGTGGATCAAGGCCGTCATGATGATGGTGATGATGCTCGCCAGCTTCGTGGTCATGGTCATGGTGCTCGTGATGCTCATGTTTATGCTCACCCTCATGCTTGTGCTCATGATGTTCATGATGTTCATGATGTTCATGGTGTTCATGGTGTTCATGATGCTCATGTTCATCGCTCATAGCGATCTTTTCGATACCTTCTTGTGTTTTTACAATGTGTAAATTTTTAAAAGATTTTGAAAAACGCTCTAGCCAAGTATCTTCAAACTCAATGCCAATAGCAAAGTAAAGCTCGCTCTTTTCAAGCTCCTTCATCTGTTTTGGCTTTGGCTCATAAGTGTGCGGATCAGCACCTTTGCCAACCATTGTATTTACGCTTAGTGTATCACCTGCGATTTGCTCAACAAAAAATTTTGTAGGCAATATACTAGTCGTAACAACTGGCTTTGCAAAAAGCGACAAAGCGCAAACTGCTAAAAAAACAAAAATCTTTCTCACCATCTCTCCTTTATTTGAAAAAATATTGCGGAAGTTTAGCAGATTGCAACTTGGTTGCAACTTAAAGAACAAAAGCCTAAATATAGTGCTTTTTAAATGAAATTTAAAACTTTTAGCGTTAATATACAAAAAATAAAAAGGGTAAGGATGAATGCAAGAAATTTCTTAGAAGAGCATAGTATCAAAGCAACTACTTTTCGCATAAAGCTCGTTGAAATTTTGCAAAATGCCAAAACTCCATTAAGCTATGATGAAATTTTAGAAAGCCTTAATGCAAATAAAACTACTTTTTATAGAAGTATAGAAATTTTTGAAAAAAAGGGCCTTGTCATAAAAACTGAAAATAATCATAAAAGCTACTACGAACTAGCAAATGAGGCAAAAGCGTACTTTATCTGCGATGTCTGTCATAAAGTCACAAACATCGATATGCCTCATCTAAACGTCGCTAAAAATATAAAAAGTGCCGTGATAAAAGGCGTTTGTGATGAGTGTGATCACGAGTAAAGAGCGATGATCTCAGCTGGAATGGCTTTTGGGCGATTTGTTTTTAGATCAATATAGACAAACTCGGTCTTGCCAGTTGCTATTAGCTCGTCATCTTTTTTAAACTCAAAATATCTACAAGAAGTCGCCTTGCCTTCAGCTTGTGTGTAAGTGTAAATTTCTATCTCATCCATTAATTTTGCGCTTTTTATATATTTGGCTTCATTTTTTCTAATGAGCCAGATCTCGCCTCTTTTATACTGCGCCTCGACCGTATCGCCAACCGCGGCAGAGTGCGCAAATGCAGCCTCTTGCATAAGAGTGAAATAATAGACATTATTCATGTGTCCGTGCATATCAATGGCTTGTGGTGGGATTATTACTTTGTAGATAAAATCTTTCATTTCTGGCCTTTTTTGCTAGAATTATAACCAAAAATAAGGAGCTAAAATGCAAAATTTATGGGATAAGAAGGCGTCAAATTATCAAAGGTTTGATGGCAAAGTAGGTGCTATCCAGCAACAAATTTTTGCTAAAGCCTTAGCTTGGGGAGTTGATTTTAGCGGTAAAGAAATTCTCGATATAGGCTGTGGTACCGGTGTTTGGACGATATTTTTGTCAAAAACTGCAAAAAATATAACTGGCATTGATAGCTCAGAGAAAATGATAGAAATTTTAAATGAAGATGCCAAAAGATTTGGCGTGACAAATTTAACTAGTGAGGTTTGCTCTTGGAGAGAATTTAAGCCCGCAAAGCACTTTGATATCGCAATTTGCACGATGAGTCCAGCGATTGCTAGCGATGAAGATTTCGCTAAATTTCATAATATCGCAAAACAAAAACTCTATCTTGGCTGGGATAAGCCTAGAAGCTCTGATTTGATTGAGCCATTTTTTAAAAAATTCGGACGAACTCTCTCACAAAAAAACGTCGTAAATAGGCTTGAAGCGTGGCTAAATGAGCAAAGTATAGCTTATAAGAGTGAAATTTTAAATGAAACAAGGATCGCTAGACGAAGTGTGCAAGAAGCTGCTGAGAATATCTGCTGGCACCTTGAGATAAACGGAGCTAAAAACTATGATGAAAAAGCGGTTTTAGTGATGTTAAAAGAGAAATTTGACGGCGAGTTTATAGATGAAAAGATAGAGTCGCAGATGAAGCTTTTTATTTTTTAAGCTAGTTTTGATCTAGAGAAAAATTTTTTACCAAATTCGCTAAAAATAACTCCAAAGATTATTAAGATTGCACCAAAAATTTGTATGAGTGTTAGCTTTTCACCAGCGAAAAAATAGCCGATAAATCCAGCAGAAACTGGCTCAAGACAGAAAAATAAAGCTGCTTTGCTGGCTGTTGTATATCTTTGAGCGATGGTTTGTACAAAGTAGCAAAAAATGGTGCCAATAAATGCAGTGATAAAAATTGCTATAAAAAATTCCCTATCGTAATTTGGCACCACACTACCTTCAATAAATGCAAAGACAAATGAGAGTAAAGAGACTGTAAGAAATACCACAAATACGAGTAGATAAAGCTCACATTTTCTTACAAAGTGGCCATTTAAGCTCGTGTAAAGTGCATAAAATATGGCACAAAGTAGGGCAAGTGCCTCGCCAGCTCCTAAGGCAAGAGTGGCTCCACTTAAGAGCCAAAGCCCAAAAATAGCAATAAGTGCACCAAAAATAGCAAAAATGGTTATTTTATTTTTAAAAATGAGTGCTGTCATAAAAGGCACGATCACACACTCAAGCCCTGTAATAAAGGCAACACTTGAGCTAAAAGTAAGCTTTAGAGCGTAAGTTTGAGCAACAAATGAGCCAAAGAGAACTACGCCAAGGATAGTGCCATAAACTACACTTTTCTTATCAAAAATTTTAGAAAATTTAAATGCTATAAGCCCCATAAAGATAGCGGAAATAAAAAATCTACAAAAGAGCATAACAAAGACACTATTTGTTTTTAGTGCATTTGCCATAGGTAAAAACGTAGCGCCCCAAACGATGGCAACTACGATGAGTGCGATGTCGGCTCTGTTTTGTATGCTTAAATTTTTCATTTAAGGATCGAGTCAAGTACCTTTTTGCCGCTATCTAGGCTAAAGCCGCTTCTTAGCCCCTTTTCCTTTTCACTCATCACGTTAAATAGCCCATCTAGCGTCTTTCTTGTGATGTATGCGTTTAGATCCTCGCCGTCATCTGGCACGTATTCGCTAGCGCCTAAATTTTTAGCTAGGCTCTTTACCGATTTTATAGTTTCATTATTTTTTGCTGAGCCGACGATGAAAGAATTTAGCCCATTATAGGCAGTTGCAAAGCTATTATCACTCATCATTTTTTCAATTATCGGCGCAAATGCCGCCTTTAGCTTTTGGCTGGAGCTTTGCTGCAAATATTTCGTAACGCTGTCACTGCCGCCATTAAAGAGCTTTTTGACATCTGCCTCGCTCATATTTTTTATGCTCTCGCTAAAAATTTCAGCAGCCTTTGGTACGGCTGTGGTCGCGGCATTGTTTATCGACTTGCTAAGATCCTGCGCCCACTTCTCGCCACCTACTTTTTTGGCTAAATTTGACGCCATTTCAAGGCTTTTTGGAAGTGGGATTTTAGCTGTGGCATTGTTTATAAAGCCCTCTTTTGAAAGCTCGCTAACAGCGGCATTTAGTGCCTCGCTAACTAGGCTTTTGTAATCTCCACTTGATGCGTGAGTGGCGATTTTAACGCCTTTGTTTATCATATCGTCCATGCTCGCGGCTTGTAAATTTAAAGCAAGCGCGCCATAAAGAATAACAAGAGATCTTTTCATCTTCTCTCCTTTTTAAAATTTAGAGCAAAATCATACAAAAAATATCTAAACACTTAAAATAAATTTAATCTTTTTGCACTAGAATTCACCCTTTTTTTCTAAAGGGAGATTATGCAACTTTTACTTCTTAGCTTCGCTCTTAGTATGGATAGTGCGGCACTAAATATGGCAAATGGCGCAAGGTATAAAAATTTAGCTCTTAATAAAATTTTATTTATTGCTTTTATGCTTGGCTCTTTTCAGTTTCTTATGCCGCTTCTTGGTTATCTTTTAGGTGTTAGTTTTGCAAAATTTATAAGCTCGGTTGATCATTTCATCGCATTTTTTATACTTTGTTTTCTTGGTTTTAGAATGTTTAAAGAGGCCTGTAGCAAAGAGGAGTGTGAGTATCTTAAGATAGGATTTAAGACCATTTTGTATGGGGCGTTTGCTACTAGTGTGGATGCTCTTGCCGTTGGCGTCACACTTAGCTTTGAAGAGATAAATATCTTTCAAAGCTCGCTCATCATCGGTATAGTCTGCTTTGCATTAAGTTTGATTGCTTTTTATATAGGTAAATTTATGGGTGAAATTTTAGAAAAAAAGGCGCTCTTTTTGGGAGGAGCGATATTAATTTTTCTAGGTTTTAAAATTTTAATAACGCATTTAATTGGAAGCGGCGCGGTTCAATAAAAATTTAAAATAACAATTAAAAATAATATTTAAGATTAACTATATTTTAAAGCTTATATGGATAAGATTTTGATTTTTAGAAGTGGTGACCCATACGAGACTCGAACTCGTGTTACCGCCGTGAAAGGGCGATGTCCTAACCGCTAGACGAATGGGCCACATGTCGGTTATGAAGTTGGGATTATATTTCTTTTATACTTAATTTTAGTTTAATAAGGAAAAATTTTTGAAAAAAATTTTATTTATTTTGTTGTCTGTTTTTATTTTTACAGGTTGCGTGGCTACCAAAACGCCGCAAAATTCACAAGCTTTTCAAGTTACTTTATTTTCTCCGATGATCAAGATAAATGACGTTGGATTTTTCCATAAATATAAAAATGAGCTAAATTTGCAAATTTATAGTTCTGGCGTAAACACCGCAAATATAAGCATAAGAGATAAAATTTGCGTAAATAGTGCTTGCTTTAACAAGACTGAGTTTAATGAGAAATTTTTTCTAACTCCGCACTACGAGAGCCTTTTTGAGGAAATTTTGCAAAGAGAAAAGATTTATGATGGCAAAGGCTTGATAAATACGGAGTGTGGTTTTAGTCAAGATCTAAGTTCATATTTTATAAAATACGAGGTTTGTGATAACTACGTCAAATTTGTAGATAGCAAAAACAAAATAAGAGTGATAATAAAAGAGTTAAAATGAGATACATCGGAGCTCACGTAAGTGCGGCTGGGGGCGTGTTTAATGCACCTTTAAATGCTGCAAAAATAGGAGCAAATGCCTTTGCGCTTTTTACAAAAAATCAACGGCAGTGGAATGCAAAAGAGCTAAGCGCTAGTGAAATAGAGCAGTTTAAAGAAAATCTAAAAATTTCTGGCATAAACACAAAGCATGTTTTGCCACACAGTAGTTACTTGATAAATTTAGGCCATCCAGATGAGGAGGCAAGAGCAAAGTCGCTTGAAGCCTTTGTGGATGAGATAGATCGCGCCAGTAAGCTTGGGCTAGAGCTTTTAAATTTTCATCCAGGCTCACATCTAAAACAAATAAGCGAAAAAGAGTGCTTAGATAATATCGCAAACTGCATGAACGTGGCACTTAAACGCACAAGCGGTGTAAAGCTAGTCATCGAAAATACAGCTGCACAAGGCTCAAATTTAGGCTCTAGTTTTAAGCAGCTTGCTTATTTGATAGAGCGAGCAGATGATGAGAGTAGGGTTGGTGTTTGTTTTGATACCTGTCACGCATTTGCTGCTGGATATGATCTAAGAAACAAAGATGCTTATGCTAAAACCATGGGAGAATTTGATGCGATCATCGGCTATAAATTTTTATCCGGTATGCATTTAAATGATGCAAAATTTGGACTTGGTTCAAAAAAAGATAGACATGAGAGTCTTGGCAAAGGCGAGCTTGGATTTAGTGCTTTTAAAAATATAATAAATGATGATAAAATAGGCGAAATTCCTTTAATATTAGAGACGATTGACGAGAGTATTTGGGAAAACGAGATAAAAATTTTAAGAAATTTCGAAAAGGAAAAACTATGAAAAAAGTGCTATTAAGCATTATTATGGCATCTACCTTGCTAAATGCTGGAGGTTATAAGATTCCTGAGCAAAGCGCTGATTCTTTAGGCCTTGCTGCTAGTAACGTGGCCTTTAGTTTTGGAGCTGATGCGGCGTATTTTAACCCTGCAAATATGATGTTTTTAGATGGACGCCATCACATAGAAAGTACCCTTGGCTGGTTTCATATAAATAAGCTTGAGTTTAAAAGTGATAGTGGCAAAAGCTATAGGTCAGAAAAATTTGACTCACTAGCTGGTACATTTAGTTTTGTAACGCCAGAAATTTATGAAAACTGGAAATTTGGTTTAGCCCTTGCCGTTCCTGCTGCTGTTGGTGTATCATGGGAGGATCCAGCTACTGCATTTACCGCTAAAAGGTTTAAGCTGCAAGTTGTTGAGCTAAATCCAACCGTGGCTTACCGCATAAATGATAAACTTGCCGTTGCTCTTGGTGCTAGAGGCGTTTATAGTAAAGGTAAGATAGCAAGTGACTTTGGACGAATAGGCTACAGAGAGATAAAAGGCGATGGTATGGGCTATGGCTATAATGTTGCGCTTACTTATAGGCCTATTGAGGATTTAAGCTTTGCCGTTACTTACCGCTCAAATGTAAATTTAGAGCTTAAAGGCCATACAGATGCTGATTTTTATAACCTACCTATAAGCTATCATGGCAAAACAAAAGTCGAGATCCCACTTCCTGCTCAGCTTGTACTTGCAACTGGATATAAATTTAGCGACTTTACTCTTTTACTAGCTTTTGAGAGGACGTATTGGTCTAAATTTAAAGGCTATGACTTTGAATACATGGATAAAGGTCCAGCTCACTCGCATCCAGCTTTTGCAATATTCATGGACGACCCAGTCATAAAAAATGCAAAAGATACAAATACATATAGACTAGGTCTTGCCTATGATGTAAATGAAAAATTTAGGCTAATGGCTGGCTTTGCTTATGATGAGGACATTACAAGTAGCAAGCATACTGGCTTAGAGCTTCCAAATACTACATCTAAGGTATATTCTTTTGGAGTAAATTATAAATTTACGCCAAATCTTGAAATGGCACTTGGATATGTTTATCAACACCGTGATAAGAAGCGTGCGACAGGCATTTCATCAGATACTGGAAAAATGTCAGGGGAATTTGATACTGGTACGATCCAAATCCTTGGTACGACTTTTAAATATACATTTTAGTTAGGGTCAATAATGCGATACTCTTATAATAATTTTTATGAAATTTTAACCAAAGTAGCAAAGGAAAATCCAAATCAAGTAGTTCTTTTTGAAGAAAAAGAGAAGCTAAAATATCGCGAATTAAAGCAAAATGTCGATAAAGTGGCAGCTTATTTGCAACTTGCTGGAGTAAAATTTGGCGATAAAGTAGCTATGGCGGTTACAAACTCAAAAGAATTTATCATCTCATACCTTGCGATAACTGCAATAGGCGGTATCGCAGTGCCTATGAATACTTTTTTAAAAGCAAACGAGTTTGAATATATCATAAATGATTGCGGTGCAAAGGTGCTTTTTGCGTCTAGCTCGCTTGCAAAAGAGTTAATCGCATTAAATGAGCTTGAAATTTTAAGAAAGATAATCTGGATCGGAGCAATACCAAAGAAACTTCAAAGTGCCTCAAAGGATGAATATATAGACACTGACGAAGAGTATGGCGAGAGTGCATATCTCACTTCAACGCCTCAAATTTCAAAAGAGGATATGAGCAAGGGCTATGAAAATAATGGCCTTGTTAAAAATGTAAATTTTACAGAAACTCTAAATCACAAATACGCTCTTAGTATCACAAAGTATCCGGTAATAGATGATTTAATGCATATAATTTATACTTCAGGCACTACTGGCAAGCCAAAAGGTGCGATGATAAGCTATAAAAATATCTTTTCAAATTTAATTGGAGCCCATGATCGTTTTATAGTGAAAAAAAGCGATCGTTTCATAGTCTTTTTACCGATGTTTCATAGTTTTACACTAACTGCAATGGTGTTGCTTCCGATATTCGCGAGCGCTTCGATGGTTCTTGTAAAATCAGTATTTCCATTTTCAAATGTACTAAAACAAACTTTGCTAAAGCGTGTAACTGTATTTTTAGGAATTCCAGCCATCTATACAGCTATTGGTAAAGCAAAAATTCCTTGGTATTTTAGATGGTTTAACCGCATTAGATTATTTGTAAGCGGTGCGGCTCCGCTTGCAAAGCAGACGATAGATGACTTTAGGGTGAAATTTCCACGTGCAACACTTGTCGAGGGATATGGCCTTAGCGAATGCTCACCTGTCGTAGCTGCAAATTTATATGATAAACAAAAGCTTTTAAGTGTAGGGCCTGCGCTTGATGGCTATGAGGTAAAGATCGTAAATGATGAGATGATGGAGCTTCCAGTTGGCCAGATCGGCGAGATCATTGTAAAGGGCGACTGCGTCATGCAAGGCTACTATGGTATGCCAAGCATCACTGATGAGACCATAATAAACGGCTGGTTAAAGACCGGAGATCTTGGCAAGGTCGATGAAGAGGGCTTTATCTATATCGTTGATCGTAAAAAAGACCTCATCATATCAAAGGGCATTAACATCTATCCACGTGAGATCGAAGAGGTTATTTACAAACTTGAAGCAGTCGAAGCAACAGCGGTAATTGGCGTAAAAGACGTACATGCTGATGAAGAGGTTGTGGCGTTTATTCAGGTAAAAGATGGCATGGATCTTGATGAAAAAACAGTAAGAGAGCATTTGAAGAAAAATTTAGCAAATTTCAAGATACCAAAAAGTATCTATTTTGCCGAAGAGTTGCCTAGAAATGCCACTGGCAAGGTGTTAAAACGTGTATTAAAAGAGCAAATAGAGCAGATGAAGGATAAATTTTAGTGAAATACTTGCTTGATTTTTTAAACCAAGACCTCAAAAAAAGTAAAATTTACGAGCTGATAAAGTGCGGCGATGAAGAGGGAGAAATTTTAAAATATCTAAGTAAAGCTTATGTGCAAGGAACAGCTAATATGAGCGTTTTTGAGCTACTTGGAGCAGTCTTTGGCACGCAAAATGATAAGCAGCTTTTGTATCTAAAATTTATAAAAAATTTGCTTGATAGCGGTTGGATTGTACAAAATTATAGTCTTTTTAAAATACCTGAGAGCACGCAAAGGGCTTCAGCTCAAGGGCTTCTTTCGTTGCTTCATTCTGAAATTTCTCTATCAGCCACATTTTTAAAAATTCTTGAAGATGGCAACGCTGATATAAATTTGCCAGAGCTTGCTCCATATGAGGATCATTTGGAGTATTTAAAAGATCAGTTTTTAAAGGTGGAGCTTTACTCAAAGGCTGCCATTTTTGGCGATGGCTCAAGTGATGCAAAAAAGCGCATAAATGAACAAATTTCTGAGCTTACAAAGCGAATCAATGAGCGCGTAAAACTAAGCAAGATCAGCCTAAAGATAGAGCAAATTTTTAAAGAAAATTCGCTTGATGAAAAAGAGCAGATCATATTTTTAGCCCTTTTAAAAGAGGAATATGCGGGAGATTTTGAAAACGGCCGCGACCTAAACACGCTAGTTGGGCTAATAAGCAAAGATGAGCTTGAACGCATCAAAAATCGCACTCTTTTAGAGGATGGCTCAAGGCTCATCGAGGGCGCACTAATCGACTACGACGAGGTTTTAAACGCTTATGGCAACGTAAGCAAGAGTTTTTTTATAAACGAAGAAATTTTGCAAAGCATAATGCACCCAAAAAATGACAAAAACAGCAAGAAAATCAAGATCGAAAGCCTAGTAAAAGAGCAAGAAATTTTTGAGCTAATAGAGCCAGTAACGAGCCTAGAAGATGTCGTGCTAAACGAAAAAACAAAGCAGCTTTTAAGTACAATACTAAAGCAAGTCGATAAAAAAGTGCTCGCTAGACTTAGCAGCTGGGGCATAAAAACTAGAAAAAACATAGACGCTAAGATCATCTTTTATGGAGAGCCTGGCACTGGTAAGACGATGAGCGCGGTTGGGCTTGCAAAGAGCCTAAAGAAGCAAATTTTAAGCTTTGACTGCTCAAAAATTTTAAGCAAATATGTCGGCGAGAGCGAGCAAAATGTAAGGAAAATTTTTGATACTTACAAAGAAATTTGCAAAAAAAGTGGCAGTGAGCCGGTGCTTTTACTAAATGAAGCCGATCAGTTTTTAAGCACGAGAGTGGAGAGCTCAAGTGGGGCTGAAAAGATGCATAATCAAATGCAAAATATCTTTTTAGAGCAGATCGAACGCTTTGAGGGTGTGCTGATTGCTACGACAAATTTCTTGCAAAGCCTTGATGTTGCGTTTTCTAGAAGGTTTGACTATAAGATCGAGTTTAAAAAGCCTGATTTTAACGGCAGGCTTGCTATTTGGCGTAAAATTTTGCCTGAAAATGCGAGCTTTGAAGATGGCTTTAGTGTAGAAAGGCTGGCTGAGTTTAACCTAAGTGGTGCGCAGATCGTCCTTGCACTAAAAAATACCGCTTTAAAAGTCGCTATAAAAGATGATGGGATTTTTACCTTTGAGGACTTTAAAACGACGATAGAGCGCGAGCTAAACTCAAGCTTTGGCGAGGATAAAAAGATGGGATTTGGCTCTTAAGCCTTTCTCTCTTGATTTCATTGTTTATATAAATTTAAACAAATATAAAAATAGCAAGAGCCTCTGACATTGGTGGGAAACCTACTTTTACCTAATTAGAATTCATGCATTTGCCGTCACCAAAGTCATGGAAAGTGTGAGTTAAACTTAAGCTTTGATGAGAAAAATAGGTTTTGGCTCTTAATCTATTCCAAATTTTACTATCTCATGCAACATATGTTTTGCGCCACGAGGCGAAGTTTAAAGTGTCAGAGATTACGATCTAAAAGTAAAATTTTGCTTTCATAGTTAAATTTACGCCATGATTGCTGCCGAAATTTACAGCAAGACAGACATCAGTATTAGCTACTTAGTATAAATTTAGCTTGTTCGCCTGTCTCAAATTCACTACTGCAGAGTTTGCAAATAAGTAATTTTTATCAAAAAATCCTAAATTTTTGGAGTTTATCCACTCCATGACCGCTGCTTGGAATGTATATTTGCATATTTGGTGCTTTAAAAAGAGCTTTCTTAACACTTTGTTATTTTGCGTAACACAAATATAGCCGTCTCACGAAGTCTAAAATAAAAAGTCTCATAAATTTCAAATTCTCTTTCATGATGTTTGTGGCAGCGCTTTTTGAAATTAAAAAAGAGATGAGAAAATATAAATTTATAAGTCTTTGAGCGCAATTTTTACATCAGAAGTAAAGAAGTAATGCGTGATCACTTTAGCAATTAGTATAAAAAATTGATTATATTTTTGGCAAGACTCGAGAAGCTATAAAAATTTTAGTAGCAAAATTTGTCAAAAGGCTTGCAAATTTTAGAAATCTACTGATTGATCTTATCGAGCAACTCTTCGACCTCTTCAAGTGCAAAGGCTTCTTCTGAGCTTTGTTTTAAGAAGTTCTCCATAAATTCTTTCTTTGAGATCGCAAGGTCAAGCTCCTTGTCGCTACCCTTTTGATAAGCACCGATACGAAGCAAGACTTCGTTTTCTTTTAAAAGCGAGTAAAGACGCTTAAATTTCATCGCATTTAGCTTATGCTCTTTGCTGATCACATCGCCCATGACACGTGAGGCCGAGTTTTGGATATTGATGGGTGGGTAAATTCCAAAGTCTGTTAGCTCCCGGCTTAGCACGATGTGGCCGTCTAGGATAGAGCGGCTTTGGTCAGCTATCGGATCGCTCATGTCATCGCCTTCGACTAGCACGGTGAAAAATGCCGTGATACTGCCTTTGCCCTCCTCTTTGCCAGCGCGCTCCATTAGCTGAGGTAAAAGTGTGAGTGAGCTTGGCGGATAGCCTTTTGATGTAGGCGGCTCGCCAAGTGCAAGGCCGATCTCACGCTGTGCCATTGCAAAACGCGTGACGCTATCCATGATGAAAAGTACATCGTTGCCTTGCTGTTTGAAGTACTCAGCCACGCTCATCGCACAAAAGGCACCATATTTTCGCATGAGCGAGCTATCATCGCTGGTCGCTACAATGATGACTGTACCCTCCAGGTCGCCGCCCAGATTTTTTTCGATAAATTCGGGCACCTCACGGCCACGCTCGCCTATTAGCGCGACTACTTTTATGGGAGCTAGTGTGTTTTTTACGATCATACCCATAAGAGTTGATTTGCCCACACCTGAACCTGCAAAAATTCCCAGCTTTTGCCCCTTGCCACAAGTAAGCAGTCCATCTATCGTCTTTATACCAACGCTAAAAGGCTCGTTTATAAGCCCCCTTTTCATCGCATCTATCGGCGCTCTCATGATCGGCATATATTCAGTCGTCTCGATCGCTCCTTTGCCATCAATAGGCTTCATAAATGGATCGACCACGCGCCCAAGCAAATTTGGCCCCACAGGTATGCTCATGCCCTGATCGCTCTCATAGACGAAGTCGCCTATCCTAAAGCCCTCAACAAAGCCAAATGGGCTGATATAAGCGCCATCTGTCTTTATTTGTGTAACCATGCCAAGACCATTTTTACTCTTATCTTTTGCGACTATTCGCACGATGTCCCCGATGCTTGGGCGAAGTCCAGTGATTTCGATAGTTGTAGCTGTGATTTTGGTTATGATGCCAAAGGTGTTTGAGAGTTTCACACCCTCTTTAAGCTTTAAATTTATATGCTCTAAGCTCAAAAATGCGTTTCCCTAGGAGAGTTTATAAGTGAGAAAAATTCTCGCCTTGTGTCTGCGTTTTTGATAAAGCAGCCTCTAAGTGCTGAGGTCGTGGTGGTTGAGTTTATCTTTTGCACACCTCTCATCTCAACGCACATATGTCTAGCCTCGACGACGACTCCAACGCCTTTTGGAGCGATAACGTCCTCAAGTGCTTTTGCGATCTGCTCAGTCATTTGCTCTTGAATTTGCAGGCGTCTTGCGTAGATATTTACCATGCGTGGAATTTTACTAAGGCCAACGACCTTGCCATTTGGTATGTAAGCCACATGCACTCGGCCGATAATAGGCAACAAATGGTGCTCGCAAAGGCTGTAAAACTCGATGTTTCGCATGAGAACCATTTCGTTATTTGAGCTAGTAAAAAGTGCGTCACCAAGGACCTCTTTTGGATCTTCATCATATCCGCTAGTTAGAAATTTAAAAGCTTTATAAACACGCTCAGGAGTTTTTAAAAGCCCCTCTCTGTTTGGATCCTCGCCTATAATCGTTAGCATGTTTTTAACCGAATTTTCAAAACTCTCTTGCATAAATTTTCTCCATAATTTTATTGCTAGATTCTACGTTAAAACGCCTTTTATATCTATAAAAATTTACAAATTTACAATGAAATAAGGAAAATTCTGCTATATTTTGGGCTAAAAATTTGTATTCATAAAGGAATTAGATGGAAATCAAAACAAAAGCTCTAGATAGCGTAAATACCTTAGCAAGCACGACTATAAGTGCAGATGCTATAAAATCTAGCGTAGAGAAACTAGCAAAAAAAGCAGCAAAAACTATGAAAGTAGACGGCTTTAGACAAGGCCATGTGCCAGTTGCTATTGTGCTAAAACGCTACGAGAAAGAGCTAACAAACGATGCTGAACAAGATGTCTTAAGAGATGTTGTTGATGAGGCTATAAAACAAGCAGGCAAGAAAAATGATGATCTTATCGGCGAGCCTATCGTTTCAAAATTTGACAGAAAAGATGGCAAGATCGACGTTGAGCTAACAGTTTCATTTAAACCAAGTGTCGATGTGAGCGGCTATGAGAGTTTAATACCTGAGTTTTCAAATCCGCGTGTTTTGAAAAAAGATATCGATGAGAAAAAAACTGAACTTTTAAAAATGATAGCTCCACTTGAAAAAATTGATGGCAAAAGAGGCCTAAAGGTTGGCGATTTTGCTAAATTTGACTTTGAAGGCTTTGTTGATGGCGTTGCATTTGATGGTGGTAAGGCTGAAAACTACGTGCTTGAGATTGGCTCAAATCAATTTATCCCAGGCTTTGAAGATGGCATGGTAGGTATAAAAGCTGGTGGCGAAAAAGATATCGAGGTTAAATTCCCAGAAAACTACGGCGCTGCACATTTAGCTGGCAAAGATGCTGTTTTTAAAGTCAAACTTCATGAAATTCAAGAGAAAAAAATTCCTGAAAAACTAGATGAAGAGATGCTAAAAACTTTACTTCCAAATGAAGAAAAACCAACTGAAGAGGTACTTGATGAGCGTATAAAAGAGCAAATCCGCCAAGAGAAAATTTATAAACTTATAAATGATGAGCTTAAGCCAAAATTTGCTGAAGCTGCGGTTGAGAAATTTAAATTTGACGTGCCAAAAAATATTGTCGAGCAAGAGATTGATATGCAGTTTAGAAACGCATGGAGCTCATTTACTCCAGATGATATGAAAAAATTTAGAGAGGATAAAGATGCTCTTTCTAAAAAACGTGATGAGTTTAGAAAAGACGCTGAAAATAGCGTTCGTTTAACTTTCATCATTGATGAACTAGCTCGTGTAAGAGGCGTAAAAGTAAGCGATCAAGAGGTTGTTCAAGCGATCTATTTTGAGGCGTATAGAAGCGGACAAGATCCAAAAGCACACCTTGATATGTACCGCAACCAAGGCATGCTTCCAGCTATAAAGATGTCAATGATCGAAGAGAAGCTATTTGGTGAGCTCTTTAACAAAGAAAAAGACGAAAAAAAAGCAAGTAAAAAAGAGAAGGCCGAGTAATGAGCTATTACGTTCCTGTCGTAGTTGAAAGAACTAGTAGAGGTGAGCGAAGCTATGATATATACTCCCGTCTTTTAAAAGACAGGATCGTTATGCTAAGTGGTGAGATAGAGGACGGCATGGCCGCTTCTATTGTCGCCCAGCTTCTATTTTTAGAGGCTGAAGATCCAGATAAAGATATCTATCTATATATAAACTCACCAGGTGGCGTTATAACAAGTGGCTTTAGCATCTATGATACGATGAACTACATAAAACCAGATGTTTGTACGATCTGCATCGGCCAAGCTGCTAGCATGGGTGCATTTTTGCTAAGCTGTGGCGCACCAGGTAAAAGATATGCACTGCCAAATTCTCGCATCATGATACATCAACCACTTGGCGGTGCTAGAGGACAAGCGACTGATATCGAGATACAAGCTCGTGAAATTTTGCGTATGAAAGAGATTTTAAATGGAATTTTGGCCAAAAATACAGGTCAAAAGCTAAGTAAGATCGTAAAAGATACTGAACGTGACTTCTTTATGAGTTCGGCCGAAGCCAAAGAGTACGGACTTGTTGATAAAATTTTGGAGAAAAGTTTTAAATAAGGCCCAAAGTGATAAAGATAGATAATGCACCAGACCCTAAGAAAAAAGCGGTTGAGGTAAAACATATTCTAGAAAAAGAAAAGGTAGATATCTACAAATTTTCAGAAAATGTTTTGCATGAATTAAGCGACGATAATGTTCCATCTACGCCAAATAATTATTCTATTTATTTTGATAAAATGCTTGATGGACAGCCTGATGAATTTAGAAAAGAGATCGGTGATATGATAGTCATAAATTCCGAGATCTCAGTACCATCAGGCAGTAATATCTCTATTGAAAAAGAGATAAAGCAGGGATTTATCCAGATAAAAAGCATGCTTCAAGCCGTGGTGCTAATCTATAAAAATTTAGGCATTATGAGAGGCCTAGTGCAAAAGCGCATGGATGCACTCAAAAATAATACAAATATCCTAGCTCTTCAAAATGTTTTAAGTGCATTTAACCATGACCTAATAAAATTAAACAGCCTTATGGATAAACATCTTGATGTCATTAAAGTAAGCTATGACGAAGTAGCTAAAATGCTTAAATCTATTGAAGAGCAGTCGATTTATGATACGACATATGACGTTTATAATAAAAAATTTTTAGTAGCCACAGTACAAAGTGAAGTAGAAGCTGTTAAGAGATATGGCTATAACGCATCGTTTTTACTAGTAAGAGCAAAAGATAGATTTACAAATCGTGTTAAAAATTTAAAAGAGCGAAACAATATGTATAAAGCTATATCACAGCTTCTTTTAAGAACTTCTAGAAGAAGCGATATAGTAGCTCATTACGGTGATGGCTGTTTTGCTATGGTTATGAAATATACTGATGAAAATGGCACAAGACAAGCCGGTAGCAGAATTTTAAATATGCTTTCATCTATACCTTGGAAGATAGATGGTGAAGAGTGCAAGCTTGATATCCAAGTGGTTTCAAGCATGATAACAAAAACAAGAAGTGCTGAAGAATTAATCTCTTACTCGTTAGATCAACTAATACTAACACAAGATGATGAGCAGCCTATATTTTTAGGTGAATAAGTAGGAGTTTGAGCTTGATCTTAGAGGTTTTATCTTATCCAAATAAAAAACTTTACGAAGTCTCAAAAGAGGTTAAAAATTTTGATGAGGAACTTCACAAATTACTTGATGATATGTATGATACGATGATTGCAAAAGAGGGCATCGGTCTTGCAGCTATTCAGATAGGTGTTGCAAAAAGAATTTTTATTATAAATTTAGCCAATGACGAGGGCGTACAAGATAAAGAAAATTTAATCGAAATCATAAATCCAAAGTTTGAACTACGCGAAGGAGAATGCATCTATCAAGAGGGTTGCCTTAGCGTGCCTGGATATTATGAAGATGTAAAAAGAAATGAAGTTGTGGCCATCAAATATCAAGATCGTTTTGGCAAAGAGCAAAGCTTAAAGGCTGATGGGCTTTTAGCTATCGCTATCCAGCATGAAAATGACCACTTGGATGGACATCTTTTTATAGAAAAAATCGGCTTTAATAAACGCAAAAAATTTGACAAGGAATACAAAAAGCAAAAAAAAGAAAAAGCTTCATGAAGTCTTTAAGATGTGCTACTTACGGCGATGGGCTAAAGATAATTGACGTTGAGTCTATCTTCTCTCGTGGGCTTCCTGGTTTTAGCATCGTTGGGCTTGCAAGCACAAGTATAAAAGAGAGCACAGAACGCGTAAAGGCAGCACTTTTAGCGCTTGATTTTTCCTTCCCAGCACAAAAGATAATCATAAATTTATCCCCTTCAGATCTACCAAAGAGCGGCTCACATTTTGACCTAGCTATCGCTCTTCTTATAGCTCTTCAAAAGGCAAAAAGCCTAGAGAAAATTTTTGTTTTTGGCGAGCTTGGGCTTGATGGAAGCGTAAAAAGCACAGCAAATTTATTCTCTATCCTTCTTTTTTTAAGCACACAGGTAAAAAACGTAAAAGTCTTAGTGCCAAAAGAGATAGCACAAAAAGCTTCAATGATCCCAAATTTAGAGATTTATGCGGTTAGTACTCTAGAAGAGGCGATTAGGTTTTTTAATGACGCAGAATTTGCAAAAAGTATACGTTTTACCGCCACGCATGAGCTATTTTCAAACGTTATAGAAATTTCTGGCAAAAGATATGTTCCAAATTTAAACTTCGAGCTTGATTTTAAGGATGTTTTGGGTCAAGAAAGAGCTAAAAGAGCCTGCGTCATCGCAGCTGTTGGCATGCACAATATTTTATTTGAAGGTAGCCCAGGCAGCGGCAAGAGCATGTGCGCAAAACGCCTCGTCTATATCATGGCGCCACAAAGCCTAGAAGAGGTGCTAAAGTCCGCAGCCTACCGCTCGTTAAACCTGCAAGATAGCGAATTTACAAGCACTAGAGCCTTTCGCTCGCCGCACCACACCTCGACAAAAAGCTCGATCTTTGGAGGAGGCTCAAATGTAGCAAAGATTGGTGAGATCGCACTTGCAAATGGCGGAGTGCTATTTTTTGATGAGTTTCCTCACTTTGCAAAGCAGGTGATAGAAAGCCTTAGAGAGCCACTAGAGGACAATCAAATCCACATCGCAAGGGTAAATTCAAAAGTGACTTACGAGACTAAATTTATCTTCGTAGCCGCTCAAAATCCCTGCCCATGTGGAAATTTATTCTCACGCAATCTAAACTGCAAATGCAGCGAAAATGAGATAAAAAACTACAAATCAAGAATTTCAGCTCCAGTGCTTGACCGCATAGACCTAAAAGTAGCGATGGACGAGAGTTCACCAAGTGATAAGGCGAGTTTGAGCTCACAGCAGATGAGCGAGATGGTCTTAAAAGCCTTTATCTTTCAAAAAAAGCGCGATCAAGATGAGCTAAACGGCAAGCTAAATGACGCGCAAGTAGAAAAATTTTGTCTATTAGATAATGAAGCAAGAGAAATTTTACAAAAGGCAGCCACGAAATACAACCTCTCTCAAAGGGGCATAAAAAGGACACTTAGAGTGGCTAGAAGCATCGCTGATCTTGACGAGAGCGAGAAAATTTTAAAGCCCCACATCTTAGAGGCGCTTAGTTTTAGGGCATAGAATGAAAAATTTATATTTAGATACAAGAATTTTAGACGAGAGGGCGAGCGAGAAATTTGACCTCAGTGAAGAAATTTTAATGGAAAACGCTGCCGCTGGCATAGCAAATTTCATCCGTAAGAAATTTAAAAAAGGCGAGAGGGTGCTTGGCATTTGCGGTGGTGGGAATAACGGTGCTGATGTGCTTTGTGCTTTAAGGATGTTAGAGGGCGAGTTTGAGTGCGAATTTATCTTAGCTAGTCAGAATTTAAAGCCACTAGCCATTAAACAACTTGAGCGAGCTAAATCTGCTGGCGTGTGTGAGAGTAAAGATGTAGAAAATAGCTTAAATGGTGCGAAATGCGTCATAGACGGACTTTTTGGCTCTGGCTTAAATAGAAATTTAGACAAAAAGCACATAGAGCTCATCTCAAAAATAAACGCCAGCCTCGCTTACATCATCGCTTGTGATGTACCAAGCGGGCTAAGTAGCGATGGCAAGGTGCTAGGTGCTTGCGTAAAAACAGACATCACGATCACGATGGGAGCTAGAAAGCTTGGGCTTTATAGCGACGCTGCAAAAGACTTTGTTGGCAAGGTAAAGCTCGCTACTCTTGGCATAAGCGCTCAAAACTATGAGTGCGAAAGCGACTATCACTTGCTTGAAAAACGCGACCTTGTGCTTCCAAATAGAAAAAATCAGTGCGTAAATAAGGGCGACTTTGGCCACGCATTTATCATATCTGGCGAGCGCATAGGAGCTAGCATGCTTTGCGCAAAGGCGGCATTTGCCTTTGGGGCTGGACTAGTTAGCGTCATAGGCGAGCAGGACTTAAATTTACCAACGCAGATCATGCAAGCAAGTAAGATAAGCGATAAAATGAACGCTGGAGCCCTTGGCATGGGGCTTGGCAAAAAGGGCATAGAAGAGCTTGATACACAAATTTTAAAGAGCAAAAAGCTAGTGCTTGACGCTGATATCTTTTACAGCGCAAAAGTGCTTGATCTACTAAATGAAAACTGTGTTTTAACGCCCCATCCAAAGGAATTTTGCTCACTTTTAAAGCTTTGTAATATAGCAGATATCGACGTAAAAACATTACAAGAAAATAGATTTACTTATGCTAAATCTTGGAGCGAGAAATTTAAGGCTGTGCTAGTACTTAAAGGCGCAAATACGATAATCGCTAAAGACGGACAAATTTATATCATGCCTTATGGTAAAAATATACTTGCAAAAGGTGGCAGTGGTGACGTGCTAAGCGGACTTGTGCTTGCTCTTTTAGCTCAAGGCTACGAGCCACTGGATGCTGCTATCTCGGCTACACTAGCTCATGCACTAAGCCTTAAAAATTTCAAAAAAAATAGCTATGCGCTTAGCCCAACAGACATTATAAAAGGAGTAAAATGCTTACGAAAAAAATAGCCGTACTTTTTAGCGGTAGTGGCTCAAATTTAGAAGCGATACTTAAAAAAGTTCATAATCAAATTTTTAATGGCATAAAAATCGAAGTTTGCCTTTGTATCTGCAACAAGCCAGGTGCATATGGTATAGAGCGTGCTAAGAAATTTGGGCTTGATACGACGATAATAGAGAGTGCTAAATTTGCAAATAGAGAAGAATTTGACGCTGCAGTTGTGGAGCAAATTTTAAAAAGCGGCGCTGAACTAACGGTGCTTGCTGGATTTATGAGAATATTAACTCCTGTTTTTACATCACAGATAAAAGCCATAAATTTACATCCTTCTATACTGCCACTTTTTAAAGGCGCTCATGCGATAAAAGAGAGCTTTGAGAGCGAGATGATGCTTGGCGGAGTTAGCGTGCACTACGTGAGCGAGGAGCTTGACGGAGGTAAACTCATCGCACAAAGGGCGTTTGAAAGAGAAGATGGTATGAGCTTAGAGGATTGGGAGAACAAAATCCATGCGATAGAGCATGAAATTTTGCCTGATAGCATAATAAAAATTTTAATAAAGGAAGCAAATGTTTGAATGGTTTAGTTCGCCAGAAGCGTGGATATCGCTACTTACGTTAACTGGCTTAGAGATAGTTTTAGGCATAGATAACATTATATTTATCGCTATTTTGGTAGGTAAACTACCTCCGCAGCAGCGTGGCAGTGGTAGGATTGTCGGCCTAGGGCTAGCTATGGTAACTAGAATTTTACTTTTACTTTCATTGTTTTGGATCATGAAGCTTACGAAGCCACTTTTTACTATCGCAGAATTTAGCATAAGCGGCCGAGATTTGGTGCTTATACTAGGCGGTCTATTTTTATTTATAAAATCAACCCTTGAAATACATTCTAGTGTTTCTGGCGAAAGCGAAGAGCATAAAAATAGTAAAAAATCACATGCAAATTTCTTGGTTATTGTAAGCGAGATAGCTGTTTTGGATATCGTTTTTTCTCTTGATAGCGTTATAACGGCTGTTGGAATGGCTGAGCATATAGAGATAATGATCATAGCTGTTGTTTTAGCAGTTGGCGTGATGATGCTAGCGTCAAAAGGTATTTCTAATTTTGTAGATAATAATCCGACTATAAAAATTTTAGCACTTGCATTTTTGGTGCTTGTGGGTATGACACTAGTTGCTGAAGGATTAGGTTTTCATATTCCAAAGGGATATATCTATTTTGCGATGGCATTTTCATTAGCAGTGGAAAGTATAAATATATATGCCAAAAAGAAAAAAGACGGTTTGTTGCACTAATAAAAATTTAACAAAATGCAGATAAAAAATATTGACCACATTGTTATTGTAGTAAGCGATATAGAAAAAGCGATTAAATTTTACTGCGAAATTTTAGGGATGCAGCTTTGCAAAAATAATGGTCGCATCTCCTTAAAATTTGGCTCACAAAAGATAAATTTACATAAATTTGAAGGTGAGTTTTTGCCATCTGCAAAATATCCCAAAAAAGGCAGTACTGATATTTGTTTTGTTGTTGATGATCTTATAGAAAATGTACGTGCAGAGCTGCTTAAAAAGGGTGTGAAATTTGAGCTTGGTATTGTAGATCGAAATGGGGCACTTGGCGCTATAAAGAGCTTGTACTTATACGACTTTGATGGAAATTTGATAGAACTTAGCTCATATAGAATATAAAATTTTTAGTTTAAGTATTTTTTAATTGACATTAAAAAAAAATCTAGTTAAAATACGACTTTTTAATGAGGTAGTGGCATAAACTTACAAACACGACTCAGGCGGGGTGTAGCGCAGTCTGGTTAGCGCATCTGGTTTGGGACCAGAGGGCCGAAGGTTCGAATCCTTTCACCCCGACCATGTTAGATGGTGAGTGTAGCTCAGTCGGTTAGAGCATCAGATTGTGGTCCTGAGGGTCGTGGGTTCGATTCCCATCACTCACCCCATTTTGGGCGCTCGTAGCTCAATTGGATAGAGCGACAGACTTCGGATCTGTAGGTTATGGGTTCGACTCCTATCGGGCGCGCCACTTAAAATACTTTATGCGCTCATAGCTCAGCTGGATAGAGCAACGGCCTTCTAAGCCGTAGGCCTCAGGTTCGAATCCTGATGGGCGTACCACTTATTATTGTTGTGCGGATGTGGTGAAATTGGCAGACACGCCAGACTTAGGATCTGGTGCCCCACGGCGTGGAGGTTCAAGTCCTCTCATCCGCACCATTCTTTTTATAGTTTGAGATAATCTTATGTTGTTAAAAATTAAAGTTAGCCTTTATTATAGAAAGTATTAGGTACTTTTTCTTGTTTCTTGACATGTAATAATGTTTTTTGTATAATCTCAATTCTTTTTTAAACAAATGTCTTGCTAGCTCAGTCGGTAGAGCATCTCACTTTTAATGAGGGGGCCGTTGGTTCGAATCCAACGCAGGACACCATTTTTGGGTTTATGACCCTTTCGTCTAGTGGCTCAGGACTCTACTTTCTCTGTGTAGAAACAGAGGTTCAAATCCTCTAAGGGTCGCCAGATATTTTTTAAATTTTAGGTCGCTTAGCTCAGTTGGTAGAGCGCCACCCTTACAAGGTGGATGTCATAAGTTCGAGTCTTATAGCGACCACCATTTTAGGTGCAGCGGTAGTTCAGTTGGTTAGAATGCCGCCCTGTCACGGCGGAGGTCGCGGGTTCGAGCCCCGTCCGCTGCGCCATCCATTAAACCTTAGGTTAAGGTCGTGTCTAATAAAGCACCCATTATTGAGTGTCAAATTAAATTTTAAGATTATAAGTTCTAAGATAACACTTTAAGGTTTATTATTACTATTTAATCTTGCCTCGTTAGCTCAGTTGGTAGAGCATATCACTCTTAATGATGGGGTCGTAGGTTCGAGGCCTACACGGGGCACCATCCATTTTGGCCCATTCGTCTAGCGGTTAGGACACCAGCCTCTCACGTTGGTAACACGAGTTCGAGTCTCGTATGGGTCACCATTTTTTCTAATCCTTTTTTCTTTTTAATTTGTTACACAGAAATTTTTATAGAAAATTTCTTAAAAATGTGTACTTATTTGCTTAGCGAATTGCTACTAAAAACGTAAAAACCAATTTTTATAATGTTGTTTAATTAGTGTGTAGCAAGTGATAAATTTTAGAAGCTAATTTGCAATTAAGCTAAAAAATCTTTATAAATATAATAAAAGTACATCATAGAAACGTGATTACAGAGCGTTACAAGTTGTTTTTTTGCTTTGATCTATTGGGTAAAACTCATTAAGTATTTTTAATTTTTAAGCTTATGAATCGTAAAACAGCCTACATTTAGTATTATTGATTTAATAAAATGGCCAATTCTCTTTATTTATGAGAAAGGTACTTAAAATTTTTAAGATCATACTAGGGCTCATGCATTAAATCACATTAGGGCTTGCGATAAAATATAGCTCTTTTTATAATATAAAGAGCATTTGATAGCAATGCAAAAAAATAATTAAATACGTAAAAAAGTTCAACTTAAATAGCAAAAATAAAGGCTAAAATTTAAGCTTAAATATAAAACTTAGCAAGCAAGCTATTTCTTTGCTTTTAGCTTTTGCCTATCATGTCAAGCTTAGCTTTGCAAGCATCTTTATACGGGCTTACAAAATTTGAGTCAGAGCACTCGTTTAAATAAGGCCTAGCCAACTTAAACTGCTTTTGTCTTATATAAATTTCACTTATCAAATTTAAAGCGTGTAAGCGATCTTCTGGTTCAAGCTTCATGTTTAGTATAAATTTCGCCTCATCAAGTGCCTCACCTAGGTTATCTGTCTTTAATAATGCTTCTGAGTAGTTAAAATTTATCTTTGGCGAAAATGTATTTATTTTGGCTTTTGTTTGTAGCTCAAGAGCTTTTTTAGCATACGTTGTAGCGATAGCGTAGTCATTACTTTTTATCGCGTAGTCGCTTATAGCTGTATATGCTTCGATAATCTTAAAGTCTTGGCCTCTTAGCTGCTCGATAGCGCTTATGGTTGAGATCGCCTCCGTAAAGCGTTTTAATGCAAGCAATGAGTAAAACCTGTCAAAAAGAGATGGTGTTGGATCTGAGTATTCGACTGATGAGCCAAGTGAAAGCGCGTCATTTGCGGCAATGATCGCATGCTCGTAGTCTTTATTTTTATATAAAATTTTGCTCAAATTTACCAGCCACTCGACCCTATCTTCTAAATTTTCATCTTTTGCATGAGCTTTCGCGAGCTCAAGTGCATCGTTGTAGCGGGCCGTTCTGTAATAGCAATTAAAGAGCTTAAATTGTGGTAATGAGATTTTATTTATATCGTAGTTTTCAAGTAAATTTATAACAGCCGTGCAATCATCTTTTATAAAATACTCTTTTGTAAGCTCTAGCGCAGCCTCATTTATCAGCTCCATTGCCTTACTTAGATTTCCATCTTTTGCCATGGCTTTGTAAGATAGTGCATCGGAGAATTTACGCTCTTTAATATCCAGCTCAAGCTCGCTTATTAGAGCCTTTTGACTAATATTTGTTCCAGCATATTTTTCAATTAGCTCTTTATATCTTGCATGAAGTGCAGTAGCATTTTTATCCTCCTCTTCAAAGAATAACCCATCTTTTGCTTTAGTCACCTCATCGATATAATCACCATATTTAAACTCTGTCTCATATCTATTTAAGTATTCGTATGCTTTTTTCTCATCTTTTGTTTTGGCTAGATTTAGTGCTAAATTTTTTAAAGCAACTTCATAAAAATCTTTCGTCCTATCGCTATTATTTATCAAAATTTCATAAATTTTAGCAGCCACATCAGGCATATCTTTACTTGCAAATGTAGTTGCAAGATTCATCGACTTTGTTGGGTTATTCATAAAAAATTTTTCATTTGCATTTGCGATTTTTAGTATAAATTTCTTTGCTTCATCAAATTTTTCTTTATCGATATTTGCATCAGCTAGGCTTAGTGCTGCTCTACTTGCAAGGTCGATGTCGTTTGTGGAGTAAAGTACTTTTTCATAGTCTTTTAGCGCCTCTTTTTGCCTACCTATTTTGTAGAGATAATCAGCATAATCAAGCGCTGCAAGTTTCGTAAATTTTGAGTTTGCATGCTCTTCGTTTAAAATATCAAGCATATATTTTGCATCACTTGCGATGCTATCTTTTAGGTAGGCTCTAGCGATTAGGTAGAGCACCTCTGGATAGTTTTCATCAGATGGGAATTTTCTGATCCAAGCCCTACCTTCGCTTACGATATCTTTTGGCTCGATCTCTTCAAACTCATTTTTTGTCTCAAAAATTTTATCAAGAGCCCTTAGGCGAAATAGTAAAAATTCACTTGAAAAAAGACTATTTGGATGCCTTTTTATCGCTGCTTGAGTATCTTTTACTACATTTTCATAAGCGCCCTTTTCATAAGCTCTTTTTATGCTTATGTAGATATCAATGTCATTACTATCAAGCCCAGCAATAGGAGCTTTGTTAAGATCAAGCGCTCCGATACTAGGATTTAGCATATCTTTAAAATCAGGTTTAAAATTTAGCCCGGACTTTCTCTTGCTATTTTCGCTGAGCGAAGTATCTATGATTATACTAAAGTGTTTTGAAATGGTTGTTTTTGGGCTATCTTGTACGTTTTGACTGCTATAAAGCTCAGTTTTTATATTTAGCAGTTTTGACGGTGCTTTTGGCATTATGACGATAAAAAGTTTGCCATCTTGCTTTTTATATTTTATATCCATTAATGGCAGTGTCGTATCTTCAATTTTGGGCAAAATTTCATCATCTAGCATACAGACATAGCGTTTGGTATCGTAAGCTAAAATTTGCTCCACGCATTCAAATTCTTGCTCATCGCTTAGCTGAAGAACGCTATAAGGTTTATCACCATTTGCGCCGCTATTTAGGCTAAGATTAAAAGCGGTTAGATAAAGCGGAAAAAATAAAATAATTAAGAGCTTTTTCATGCCGCAATTATAGTTAAATTTTCTAAAATCCTGAAGCAAAGACAAAATGCTCAATAAATTCCAAAATCGCTCCAGAAAATAAAAACGAAAAGGCAGTTCCAGCTACCGCAATGCCAACAATTACTTTTAGCGCCATTGAGATATTTGCAGTGTAGAGATTTTTATCTTTTACGATCGGCTCTTTTAAAAACATAAAGACGATTAGCTTTAAATAGTAATAAATCGCAATGGCAGAATTTATCATAATTATAACGCTAAGCACGACGTAATCAGACTTTATGAGCGATGAGATAAGCACCATCTTGCCCCAAAATACGCTAAAAGGCGGAATGCCAGCAAGAGCGATCATAAAAATTCCCATTATAACTGCGTAGCTTGGTAAAATTTTTATAAGCCCTGAAAATTTCTCAAATGGATGCTTAAAGCGCTTGTCCCAGCAGACCACATCGTCGCACCTTGCCACCCAGAGCATAGAAAATGCGCCCAAATTTGCAAACAAAAACATAATCCAGTAAAAAAACAAAGCGGCATTTGCCTCGTGAGAATTTGCCACAAGCGCGCAAAGTACGACACCAGCGTGAGCTATGGAGCTAAAAGCAAGCATTCTTTTTACGTCCTTTTGTACTAGCGCCATGATATTTGCAAGACTCATAGTAAGCACGGCGATGATGTAGAGCATATCTTTTATCCACAAAATTTGTGAGCCCTCAAGCATCGCAAAAATTCTTAACGCGACGATAAAAGCTGCCACCTTTGGCACGATCGACATATAGCCAGCAAGTGGGGCATTTGAGCCCTCGTAAACGTCTGGTATCCATGTGTGAAAAGGTATGAGTGAGAGCTTAAAGCCAATAGCCGAGGCAATGAAAACACAGCCTAATAAAATGATCAAATTTTGATTTAGGCTAAGATCTTTTATCACAACGCCGATACGGGCGATATCTATAGAGTTTGTAGCTAGATAAAACATCGCGATTGCCATCGCAAAAAAGCCAGCCGAAAGTGAGCCCATCGCAAAGTACTTTATCGCGGCTTCGACGCTTTTTGCCTTGTTGTGAAGGGCTATTAGCGTGTATAGGCAAAGCGAGCTGATCTCAAGACCCAAAAATATAATGAGCAGGTTGCTTGAGCTCACCATAAATAAAAATCCAGCGATCATAAACAAAAATAGTGCGTAATACTCGTAAATTTTATACTCAAAATACTCTTTCGTGCTAAGTGCGAGTGGTATGAAAAGGGCTGAGGCGATGAGGATGATGACTTGCGAGATGATAGAAATTCCATCTACTAAAAGCATATCCCAAAAGCTAAGGCTAAGACCATTAAAATCTAATATAAGACCTAAATTTACAAATATGGCTATGATGCAAAAAATACAGTAGAAATTTCTTGAGAGATCTTTTCTTATAGTTCCAACAATTAATATAAAAAATGCAAAAACTAGCATGCTAAGCATCGGAGCGATCGACGATAGCGATATCTCTTTTATATCTAAAAGGGCTATTTCATTCATAGTTTGCTCCTATCATTTAGGGATAAAATTTTATCCTTCGTTTCGCTTTTTATAGCTCTAGTTTGCATCTTGCTTATGATATTTTGCACGCTTGGCTCAAGCGGCTTTAGGATCAAATTTGGTGCGATACCAAGGGCGATGATAAGCAAGCAAAGTGGTACAAGAGTGGCTAGTTCTTTGAAATTTAGATCTTTTAGGCTCAAATTTTTCTCCTTGCATTCGCCAAAAAAGACTCTTTTATAAAGTACTAGCATATAAACGGCGCCCACGATGATACTAAAACCACCAAGTAGCGCAAAGAACTTATTTAGCTTAAAGACGCCAAGAAGGCTCAAAAACTCACCCACAAAACCGATCGTTAGTGGAAGGCCGATACTTGCAAGCGTTGCTATAAAAAATATGAGCGCGTACTTTGGCATCACCTTAGCAAGGCCGCCAAATTCGCAAATTTCTTTTGTGTGAGCCCTCTCATAGATGATGCCAACTAGTAAAAATAGCACGCCGCTTACGATACCGTGGCTTATCATCAAAAATATAGAGCCACCAAGACCTATTAAATTTAGTGAAAAGATGCCAAGTATGATGACGCCCATGTGTGAGATTGAGCTATAAGCTATAACTTGTTTTATGTCGCTTTGCGCGTAGGCAACAAGGGCTGCGTAGATGATCATTATGATAGCTATGACGCAGACAAAGCCGCTTAAAAGTAGGCTCGCGTCTGGAAAAAGTGGAAGTGAAAATCTCACAAAGCCGTAAGTGCCCATCTTTAAAAGCACGCTAGCAAGCAGCACCGAGCCGATAGTCGGAGCCTGTCCGTGTGCGTAAGGTAGCCACGTGTGAAATGGAAATAGCGGAGTTTTCACGCCAAAAGCGAAGAAAAATGCTAAAAATAGCCAAATTTGAGCATTTTCTCCGATGCCAAGCTTGTACCAGTCAAGCAAGCTAAAGCTAAAGGCACCACTTTTTTGGTAGCACAAATAGCCTATAAAAATGATCGCCACTAGCATAAAGACAGAGCCTAAAAATGTATAGATGAAAAATTTAATCGCAGCATAAATTCTATTTTTACTACCAAATGCACCGATGATGTAAAGTAGCGGTATGAGGCTAAGCTCCCAAAAGCTGTAAAACAAGATCATATCAAGCGCGCTAAATACGCCCATCATCGTGGTTTCTAAAAATAGCACGCTAATAATTAGATGCTTTAAATTTCCATCATCACTAAGTGCCACGATAGAGATGAAGCTCATAAATGCACTAAGTACGATAAGTGTTAGCGAAATGGTGTCTATACCAACAAAATAGCTGATGTTTAGGCTTGGTATGAGCGGGACTTGATGCGTTAGAACAAAGTCATAACTCTGAAAATCTACATTTACGCAGATAAAAATAGCCAGCAAAAGCTCTATGAGAGCGATGCTTGCTCCATAAAATTTTATGCTTTTATTTTCTATCAAGAAGCCTAGCATTGCGCTTATTGCAGGGAAAAATATGATTACACTTAGCATTATTTGGCTCCGTTTAATAAAAATATAAAGCTTAAAAGCAAGGCAAATCCTGCAACCATAAATCTAAGCATGATGCTTAAGTCGCCACTTTGCATTTTGTTTGCTAAAAATGCAAATTTATTTAGCGCTGTTGCGACTAGATCGACACTACGATCGATTATCATCTCGTCAAATTTCTTACAAATTTGTGAAATTAACGTATAGCCATTTATGAAAAATTTCTCGTAAAATTTTGGGATAAAGTAGGCATTTTGCAAAATTTTATAAATTCTGCTCTCACAAACACTCTCTTTAAAAATTTCTCTTTTATAGGCAAATATAGCAAAGCCAGCACTTGCTAGCACTAGGCTAAGTGTTAAAGCGAGCAAGAAAATTTCACTACCGTGAGATAAATTTAGTGGAAAATCTTTTAAACTTTTTTCTAAAAACTCACTAAAGTTGCTCCAAAAAAAGCCACTTATGACTGAGAGAATTCCAAGTACGCCCATGCCAGCTAGCATATAGTTTTTAGCTTCATGCACGTGTTTCTCGCTCTTTGGCTTTGTAAAAAAGACGAGCATAACAAGCCTAAAGCTATAAAATGCCGTAAGTACAGCACCAAAGAGTAAAATGATCCATAAAAATTTATTTTCACTAAAGGCAACCTCTAAAATTTTATCTTTAGAGAAAAAGCCAGCAAATGGATAAAATCCAGCTAGCGCACAGCTTGCGATGATAGAAAGGAGTGCAGTTGGTTTCATAAATTTATAAAGTCCGCCCATTTTTTTGATATTTAGCTCATCATTCATCGCGTGCATGACGTTGCCAGCACATAAAAAGAGAAGTGACTTAAAAAATGCGTGCGTGACAAGGTGAAAAAGTGCGATCTTATAAGCGCCAAGGCCAGCAGCTACGAACATATAACCAAGCTGCGAAAGCGTCGAGTAGGCGACTATTTTTTTAAGGTCATTATGCACTAGCGCGATGCTAGCCGCAAATATCGCTACAAATGTGCCAAGGTAAGCGATAAAGTGCGATACTTCAGGCACGTTTATAAAGATAAAATTTGCGCGTATCACTAGATAAACGCCAGCTGTTACCATGGTTGCAGCGTGAATGAGTGCTGAGACTGGAGTTGGCCCCTCCATGGCATTTGCAAGCCAAGTGTGAAACGGAAACTGCGCACTTTTGCCCATGGCGCCTATAAAAAGAAGTGTGGCGATGATGCCTAAATTTAGCCCAGAGAAGTCGCTTCTAGCGTTAAAAACCTCGCTAAATTTAAGTGAGCCAAAGCTATAAAATATATAAAAAATGCCAATAAGCATCGCAAGATCAGCCACTCTGTTCATCACAAAAGCTTCGTTTGCAGCGACGTTTGCACTAGGCCTTTTATACCAAAAGCCAATGAGTAGCCACGAGCAAAGTCCAACGCCCTCCCAGCCGATGAAAAGGCCTATGAAGTTATCGCTTGATACAAGGACGTTCATGCAAAAGACAAAGAGTCCCAAGTAGCTAAAAAAGCGGTTAAAGCTCGCATCGTCTTTCATATAGCCAACTGAGTAGATATGCACGATACTTGCCACGATACCAACGGTGCTAAGCATAATAAGGCTAATGGCATCAAGATAGAAGCCAAAATTTAAATCCAGACTGCCAAAATTTATAAATTCTTTTAGTGATAAATTTAGCGGTTCATCTATGCCAAGACTAGCCGTTAGCATAAGTGAGGCGGTTGTGCTGATTATCATTAAAAGTGAGCAAAAGATACTAAGTAAAAAATTTTTACTACTATGTGAAAAAAGTCCAGAAACGATAAAGCTAAGAAGCGGGAAAAATAGTGAAATGCAAAATAAAGTCATCCCTTAGCCTTTCATATTTGTCATCGAATCTAGGCTAATGCTGCCAGTCTTTTTGTACCAAAGCACTAGTAGCCCTAACCCCACGGCGACCTCGCTAGCAGCGATAGCCACTATAAAAAATGCAACTATTTGCCCGGTTAGATCAAAGTGGTATTTTGAAATGGCAGCAAGTGCGATATTTGCCGAGTTTAGTAAAATTTCACTTGAGAAAAATAGCATGATCAAATTTCTTCTTCTCATTATGCCAACAAGCCCTATGACAAAGAGCAGACTTGCAAAGATGAGGTAGTGAGTAAGTCCTATCATAGCATCTCCTCTAGCGTATTTTGAGTATTTAGGTCTTTATGTATCAAGATAATGCCAGCAACCATTGCCACAAGAAGCATTACAGCACACATCTCAAAAGCAATTAAATACTTGCTAAAAAGCAAAATTCCAATAGCCTCGATATTGCCAAGCTCACTAGCAATGGGACTTAATCCATCAAATTTTGCACCATAAAGAGGAGCTAAAAATATAAATATCAAAAGAAGTGCTATAAAGCTACTTAAAAGATAGATGGTGATCTTTGCTTTTTTGCTACTTTTTGGCTCACACTCTTTGCTACTATCAAAAAACATCATTGCAAATGCATATAAAACGACCACAGCACCTGTGTAGACTATTATCTGCACTACGCCTAAAAATTCTGCTCCAAGTAAGAAAAATATAGCCGAGATAAAGACCATGCCAGCAGCTAGCGCAGAGACTGCATTTAGTGCGTTTTTACAAAATATGCTAAAAGAGAAACTAACTAAAACCAAGGCACTAAAAAGATAAAATGCAAAGCTCTCATACATCTTTTGCCCTTTTAAAATTTATACTACTCATCATTTTTTGTCTCATTTTCATTTTCGCTTATAAATGCATTTGGCGTCTTTTTGATTAAGCTATCAGCATTTTTAGGAAGCGCTCCGTATCCTTCAAACTCGCTTTGATCTTTTAAAAATTTATCCTTTGTCAAAAACTTATCTTTTGTGCCAAATATAATCCTGCTCTCGCTAGCAACTTCGTACTCTTGTCCGCAAACTATCGCAAGCTCAGGACAAACATCAGCGCAAAATCCACAATATACGCATCTACTTAAATTTATCGAGTAGCTTGCGACCTTTTTACGGCCATCATCGCCAAGAGAAGTCTTCATCGAAATACAGTTGCTAACGCAAATTTTCTCACATAACCCACACCCAATGCAACGTTCATTTTCACTTTCAACAAATTTCAAAAGCTTGTGAATGCCCCTATATCTAGCATTTAACTCCATCTTTTGCATAGGATATTTTAAAGTATGTGACTTGCTAAAGAGCATCTGCTTTATCGTGACTTTTAGTCCGATCAAAAGATCAGGCTTAAATGTAACAGCGATGAAGTGTTTAAATTTATCAAATGCGCTCTTTGGCTTTAACTTTTCATCTATTAAAATATATTTTTTCTCACTCATTTTTCGCCTTAGATTAGTAGCATAAAGCCAGTGATTACGATATTTAAAATTCCAAGCGGAAGCA
This sequence comes from Campylobacter concisus, assembly GCF_015679985.1. NCBI lineage: Bacteria > Pseudomonadati > Campylobacterota > Epsilonproteobacteria > Campylobacterales > Campylobacteraceae > Campylobacter > Campylobacter concisus. The sequence continues at coordinate 184,327 of NZ_CP049239.1, forward strand.
AAATTTTCCAGCAAAATGCACTTAACTGATCAACTCTTAAATGTGCCCATGAAGCCCTTACCCAAAGAAAAAAGAAAAAGACAATGCTTGATTTTAAGATGATCATCAAAGCGCCTGGGATAAATAAAAATTCGTTAAATCCACCTAAAAATAAAATCGTAATAATGATGCTAGCAGCGATCATATTTGTGTATTCGCCGATGAAAAACATCGCCCATCTCATGCCGCTATACTCGGTGCCATAGCCTGCTACTATCTCTGTTTCGTTTTCTGTTAAACAAAATGGCGTTCTATTGCACTCCACAAAGCTTGCTATTAAAAAGAGTAAAAATGCAAGTGGCTGCTTAAATATAAGCCAGCCAAAAATTCCTTTTTGATAGTTGTTTATATCCACAAGTGAGAGTGAGCTAGTTACCATTACGACGCTTAAAAGAGCCATGCCAGCGACTATTTCGAAACTAAGAAGTGAGACTACTGCGCGAGCCGCGCTAATTAGTGCAAATTTATTGTAGCTTGCAAGACCTGCTGCAAGTGGAGAAAAAACGCAAACCGAAGCAACGCCAGCGATGTATAAAATACCAACATTTATATCTGAGAGAATCGGACGTAATGTATGTCCAAAAATTTCAAACTCAGGCAAAAACGGCACAGGTGCAAGCGCTGCAAATGCGGCAATGGCTGATATTAGTGGAGCTATTAAAAAGATAAATTTATTCGTATTTGCTGGCACGATATCCTCTTTTGTAAAGAGTTTTATCATGTCAGCTACTATCTGCAAAATCCCAGCTGGCCCTACCATATCAGGTCCCACGCGGCGCTGCATGTAGGCTAGTACCTTTCTCTCAGCATAAGTTGCAAGCCCTGCAAGGCTTGCCATGACGGCTAAGATGACCACGGCTTTAATGATAGTGCTTAGCACAAAAAATAGTGTTTCACTCATCTTTTGCCTTTATAATTTTAACTGCGGCGTAGCTTTTGCCATTAAATATAACGCCCACATCAAGCTTATCGTCATAATCACCTAAATACGCACCAACTCCGCCAAGCTCGCTATCAAGCTCCACGCAAATGGCAAGCTTGCGCCCATCTTTTTCTAAAATAACCGCTTCGTTTTGTGAAATTTCAAATTTAGCTATAAACTCGCTACTTGCATAAAGCTTTGCTCTTTTGGCTGTTTGCGTGGCATAGTTTGCAAAAAATGATGGCAAATTTATAGGATTTGCAAGGCTAACTAGAGCTTCATCATTCTTTAAATTTATACTCTTGCTATCTTTTAAAAGTGGCTCTATATCATCATTTGGCGTGAAATTTGAAATTTCAAGCTTGTAGCCTCTACGACTTGTGCCGTCGTTTGCGTAAAAATTTTCTAAATCATCAAATTTAATGCCTTTGTAACCCTTTTCTTTTGGCAAAAATAACGTGTAATCAATCGTATCTTTAGCCATTAGTCCAAGCGCGTTTGCAATATCGTTTAGAAAATAACCTTTGTGCGGTATCGCTACATTTGTTGGCACTAGGGCGTTATTTATGCTTGTAAATGTACCTTCTTGCTGATTTAGTGCGCTAGCATCGATATCGCCTTCAAAAATGCTAAATTTATAATCACCATTTTCGTTGTAGCCAAGCGTCTTGCCAGGCTTTTTCTCGCTTGTAAGAGTGCAAATTTTAGCAACGCCAAGTGAGTTTGTGCGTGGTGGTATTAGCATCACACGAAAAGGCGTAGCTCTTGCGATCACTCCAGTAAGTGCGGCTAGTAAATTTGCATTTTCATCCGTGTAAAAATCGCTTCCTAAAATGAGTGTAAATTTGCTTTTGCCCTCACTTAAAGCTGGCATATCTAAGCTAAAATTTTCATCAAAATTTTCAAACTTTGATGTAAGTGTGCTAGGTAAATTTTCACCCCAATTTTTAAGTATAAAAAGTAAAATTTGCTCTAATTTCCCAGCTTCATGCGTTACGCAAATAAAATTTTTAGAATATTTTTTAACGATCTCATCGGCTATGTGATGAAAGTAAATTCCAGCTGCTTTATTCATTTTTAAAGCGTTATTTAACTTAAAACTTGTCACTGGACTCTCATGCCTTAAGAAACTACCAGCAGTGATGATAAAATCGCTTTTTTTAATATCTTCATAGTCTGCATTATATGAGCTAAGCCCACTAAATTCGCTAAATTTATTTAAAAATTTTTGATAATTTAGCGCCTCATTATTTATTAAATTTAGATCAAATTTCTCTCTTAAACGCTCTAAAATAAGGGCCTCTTCGTTCGTGATAAAGCTATTAAATTTTATATTTTTGATCGCGCCATTTTTAATATTTAAAACAATCTCTTCAAATTTTTCTTCATTTTTACAGGCAAGCTCGTTGTGAAAGTCATAACCAAACCTAGCTGCTCCACTTACCTCACCAAATGTAAAATCATTGCTGACGCGGTAAATTTGCTTACTTCTGTCGCTAGTGCTCTTTTCTTTTACGTCATAGTAAATTAGCTCGCAGTCGCTTTGATGTGGATTTGCTGCTGGGATAGGGTTTAGCTCCCAGATATTTGTGCTATATTGAAAATGCGAACTAATAAGTGCTCCAGTAGGACAAACGCTGATACACTCGCCACAAAATGAGCAGTCAAGACTCTCGCCCACGCTTGGACCTATTAGGCTTTTTTGCATCTTACTAAAAACTGCGTAGGCATCTTTTGGCATACTCTCTTTTAGCTCTTTTGGCACTTCAACGCCCCTTGGTACGGTCTTTAGTGCACTCTCTCCGATCCTATCCTTACAAACAGTGACACATCTTTCGCAGACTATGCAAAGAGCTGGATCGTAGTTGATTAGCCCCCATTTTTTATGTGGTTTATGCGTGTCAGTTATGGCAAATTTTTGCTCATTTACTTTTAGATGCGTGGTTAAATTTTGTAGTTCGCATTCGCCGCTTTTATCACAAACGCCACATTGAATCGGATGATTTACGCAATAAGTCTGCATGATTGCATTTCGCTCGGCATCGATTTCTGGCGTGTTTGTATAAATCTGCATATCCTCTTTTGCTTTGGCATTGCAGCTATAAACTACTTTGCCATTTGCCTCGACCATGCAAAGCCTACAAGCAAGAGTTGGTGAGCAGCCGCTAAGATAGCAAAGAGCTGGGATATAAATTCCATTTGCTCTTGCGATATTTAGGATGCTCTCGCCTTCATCTGCTTCTAAAATTTGATCATTTATGCTTATTTTCATTTACTAACTACTACTTGTTTAAATGCGTATCCATCAAACTCTTTTGCGCCAAATATCGCAACTGTGCCTTTTAGTGAAGGGTCTAGTTTAAATTTTACCTTCATGCTAAAATCTTTTGCTTTAAGCTCTAGCATATCGCCATCTTTTGCCTTTGCCACTATGCCAAACTGCACGCCACCCACGATCTCATCGCTTGCGTTTTTGTTTAGATAAACGACCGCTCCGTCAAAATTTTCAAGCTCTTTTAGCTCGTCTATTTTATGATAATCATTAAATTCTTTTTTGCAACCACCAGCCAAAACGACATTTTTGCCTAAAATTTCAAGTAGCCAAAAGATCGCATCTTTATCTGGATGAGTAAAAAATGAATCATCAATAATGATGTTTTTAACGTCCTTTATCCACTCGCCAAGCTCTTCAAATTCCTCTTCACCAACATTGCACTCGCCACTTATCAGCCCATCATCAAGCTCGCTAAAAAACTCATCGCAAGATAAATTTGCGTATTTGCAAAGAAGAGCTAAGACGTAGCTTATTGAGCCTATTTCGCAGCGGATTAAATTTTCGCCGCCAAGCTCGTTATCTTCGATGCAAGAGATGTATTTAAACTCGTGCTCTTTTATCTTTTTTGCTAAATTTTTGTCGCTTAAGCTTAGTAAATTTGCGATGCTTAAGCTTTTACCTGCTATTAAATCATTAAATTTCATATCTTGCCCTTTTTTATGGTTAATACCCAATCAACTTGGTTAAATTTAAGCGAGTTCATCACTTCGCAGTTTAGATTATAAGCTAAATTTACAGCCTTTGTCACGCCACTAAAATCGCCTATCTCAAATAAAAATATAATCACTTCGCCAGCCTCGCTAGCCTTTATCTGCTGTCCAAGAGCGCTCAAAAACTCACTCTTTAAGTGTCTAAGATCGACCCTTCTCATCTATCGACCTCGCCTAAGATGATATTTGTGCTACCAATTATCGTAGCGACATCAGCGACGTACTGACCTACTAATAAATCTTCATAAATGGCGCAGTGCCAAAAGCTTGGCGTGCGAATTTTTAGGCGATATGGGCTTGCACTACCGTCTGAGTTTATATAAATTCCAAGCTCGCCCTTTGGTGACTCACTGGCAAAGTAAATCTCACCTTTTGGGGGTTTTAGCCCCTGAGTTATTAGCACAAAATGCTGCATTAGCGAGTAGTTTTGGCTCATTATCTGCTCTTTTGAAGCGCTCACATACTCTGGCGCATCAGCGATGATTGCAGGGCTACTTGTTTGATACTTGCTAACACACTGCTTTAAAATTTTCACGCACTCGCGCATCTCTTTCATGTAAAGCAGGTATCTTGCGTAGCAATCGCCTTTGGTGGCGTAAGGCACATCAAAGTCTAGCTCGTCGTAGATGAGATAAGGCTCTTCTTTTCTTATATCACGTGCGACTCCGCTTGCTCTTAGCATGACGCCAGAGCAGCCGCTACTAAGGGCTAGCTCTTTGCTAATTACGCCCACATCAACAAGCCTTGCTTGCCAAATTCTATTTTCGCTTAGCAGATCTTCATAAAGTGTGATGTCACTTGGAAATTTTTCGCAAAATTTAAGCAGCTCCTCGCACCAGCCATCAGGCATATCAAGCGGCATGCCACCGATCCTTATCGAGCTATGTGTTAGCCTTGCGCCGCAGTATTTTTCTATTAGATCAAGGACGTATTCGCGCTCTCTAAATGCATATAAAAAGACGCTCATTGCCCCCACATCAAGGGCATGCGTGGCTAAAAATAAAAGGTGTGAGCTGATGCGGTTTAGCTCCAAAAGCATCACTCTAATGATCTGCGCACGGTGAGGCACTTCGATACCGCAAAGCTTCTCCACAGCCGCGCAAAATGCGTAGTTATTGGCACTCGATGCTATGTAATCAACCCTATCAGTCACTGGGATAAATTCCTGATAGGTCATATTTTCAGCCATCTTTTCAACGCCTCGGTGCATGAAGCCAACCTCTGGCATGGCGCGCACGACCTTTTCGCCATCAAGCTCAAGCACAAGCTTTAACTGACCATGAGCGCTTGGGTGCTGTGGTCCAAAATTTAGTATCATCTTGCCGTCATTTTGCTCAAATTCTAAATTTTCAAAAAATGGTTTTAAGCGGTTTGGTGACTGGCTCAAGGTCTTTCCTTTACTATTTGGCTCTGACTAAATTTAGCCTTTTTGACAAATTTCACGCCGCCTTCTTCTTGATACTCGTAGTCTTCATTTTCATCAAAGACACGTGAAAATCCAAAGGTATCTTTCTCTTCAATATAAGCTGGATCGCGGTTCTCTTCGCCGATTTGCTCTCTAGACTCACGCCCAAAAATTTTATCCACCTCGTACCATTTGGCAGCCTCGTCGCCAACTAGCGGATAGCTTTTTAAGAGTGGGTGCGAGTGCCAGTCATCAGGCATGATGAGGCGCTTTAAATTTGGATGATCTTTAATGAGAACGCCGCTTAGATCATACATCTCGCGCTCAGACCAGTTCGCGCTTTTATAAAGCTCGCAAACGCTTTTTAGCATTTCATCTTTTTTTACAAAACATTTTACACGAACGCGTCTATTTTTACTCATGCTAAGAAGCTGATAAAAGACCTCATATCCATCTTTTGCACTTGTAAAATCAAGTGCTGCAAGCTCGCTAAGCTGTTCGTAACCAAAAGATTTTAATACTTCAAGAGCTTTAAAATTTTCACTAGAATTTACATAAAGTACAAGCTGATCAAACTCCACGTAGCTAGATAAAATTTCTACTTCGCTTTGCTCTAAGATGGCTAGCTCTTCATCAAATTTAGAACCTCTTACCTCATCTTTTGGCGTCTGCTTTTCTATGTAAAATTTTTCTTTGTAATACTGCTTTTTTTGCAGATCATTCTTTGGCTTATACTCTCTCATATCTCAAGCTTCCTTGGCTTTTGCGCCCTAAATGCACTTTGCTTTCTTATCTTTTTTTGAAGCATCATAAGTGCGTATTGAAGCGTCTCTGGACGTGGGGCACAGCCTGGGATATAGATATCAACTGGTATTATTCTATCGACACCTTGAACGGTTGAATAGGTGTTAAACATGCCGCCAGTGTTTGCACAGCTACCCATTGAGATAACCCACTTTGGCTCAGGCATCTGGTCGTAAAGACGCCTTGTAAACTCAGCGTGTTTTTTAGTTAGCGTGCCAGCTATGATCATCACCTCTGAGTGTCTTGGGCTAGCCCTAAAAATGGTGCCAAATCTATCAAAGTCATATCTACTAGCGCCACTTGCCATCATCTCGATCGCACAGCAAGCAAGCCCGTAGCTAAGAGCCCAAAGCGAGTTGCTCCTGCCCCACTGAACGAGCTTATCAACGGTTGTTAAAACTACTGGCAAGCCACCATTTGCAGCGTAGTTTATCTGATGCTTTGCCATTTAAAGACTCCTTTTTGCCAAGCATAAGCAAAGCCGATAAGTAAAATCGCCACAAAAAGCAACATTTCGATTAGTCCAAAAATTCCAAGTAGCCTAAAATCCACCGCCCACGGATACATAAAGATGACTTCAACATCAAACAAAATAAATAAAATTCCATAAAAAAAGTAGTGGATATTTATCTTATTTGGCTGTTTTACGGTGGTTGGACCACACTCATAAAAGCCAAGTTTTAGACGCTGTGTATTGCGGTTGGCTAGTTTTTTGCTTATTTTTGAAGATAAGAATGTTATTAAACAAAATGAACAAGTCGCTAGTAAAAGTATGATAAATGCACCAAAATAGGTGCTTTCAAGCTCTGAATGTGACATACTTTGCCTTTTTTAATTTTTAAGATTCTACTAAATTTAAATTTATTTGAGCTTGAAACGGCTTAAGAGTAGGGTGAGTATTGTGCTTTTGTGTAAAAATTACTCCTATTTTATCTTCTCGACCGCATCTTTTGCAGCACTTATTCGCTCGCTCTCATCTAGCTCACGCACAAAGCCATCTTTTACCAAAATGATCCTAGTTGCTACATCAAAATAGCTATCATCGTGGCTAACAGCAATTATGCTAATGCCTTTACTTTGTAAAAATGGCAAAATTTCTTTGTAAAATTTTCGTTTAAAGAGCGGATCTTGATCGGCTGCCCATTCATCTAGGATAAGGATAGAGCGGTGCTCTAAAATAGCTATTAAAAGACTTAGACGCTTTCGCTGACCAGTTGAGAGTTGCGTGGTGCTAAGCTTATTATCTATGACACTTACTTTTTTATCGATCTCAAGTAAGGCTAAAAGCTCGTCTATTTCGCTTTGGCTAGCAAAGCCATTATGAGAGAGCGTTTGCGAAAATAGATAAAAATCAGCAAAAATAGCGCTAATCTTTGCCTGGTAGCTTTGTAAATTTCCCTCATCTATCTTTGTGCTATCAAGGTAAATTTCGCCACTACTTGGGCGTATTAGCCCGCAAAGTAAATTTATAAGAGTGCTTTTGCCACTGCCATTTTTACCGATGATAAACGTTATCTCACCGCGTTTGATCTCTAAATTTACGTCATTTAGGCTAAATTTGCCGTGAGCGTAGTTAAAATTTATATCTTTTAGGTTTATGCTTTGCCAATTATCGCTTAGGCTATCGTCAAATTTAAAGCCTTCCTTAAATTTATTTAGATTTAAGCTCATGATCTTTTCTAAGCTCACTTTAGCACTAAGTGCAGCTGGTATGGAGCCAACCATACTCATAAACGAGCCTCTTAAAAATAGTATCGTTAGGCTGATGCTTAGTGCTGTTTGCAGGCTCGCCCAGTCAAATGCCACGCACAAAAATACACAAAGTCCAACTGAGCCAAGAAGCATAATATTTGTAAAATTATCGCTTAATGCGTGATAAATATCGGCCTTTACCATATTTTGACGTTTTTTATCGCCTGTAAAATTTAACTCATCAAAGCAGGCACTTGCCCTTGCTCTATTTAAACTAAGCTCTCTATGCCCCTCTACGATATCGTCGTAGTGCTTTTGCAATGCGTCATCTTGAACTCTAGAATGCTTAAAATAAAGATGAATTTTTTTCATAAAAAGTGTATTTATAAAAAGAGTCGCACCGATCCAAATGGATAAAAAGATAAAAATTTTTGGAGCGATTACATAAAGATAGATGCTGGCACAGACGATAAAAACTAGACTTTGTATAAAACCAGTAGCGCTCATAAAGGCAAATGTGATCGTTTTTATGTCGTTGTTTAGGCTAGCTATAATCTTTGCCTTGCCGATCTCATTTATCACACTATTTGGCGTGTCTAAAATTTGCTTTACACTTTGATATCTTAGCTCGTAGATAAATTTATGTCCAAAATTTGTAAGCGATATATTTGCTGCGATGGCGCTTACAAAAAACAAGAGCAAAACCACTATAAATTTAACCGCTATAAAGGTGTCAAATTCTTTTAAACTTACAAGCTCATTATTTATAAATGAAAGAGTCCAGACACCAAGCCCGCTAAATACAAGTGTTAATAACACTATTTTAGAAATTTGATATATGTTTTTTTTGATTAAATTTGCAAGCATTACATCGCAGCTCATGGCTGAATGATATTTGGCTCATACTTTTGTTCAGTATTTTCGCTCATTATGCGAAGCACCTTGCTTCGTTTTATCTTCGCGTCATCTTTAAATATCGCACGAACTTTGTCCATACCAGCGTAAAAATCACGCATAAGCACGATGCAAATATATTTGCCAAAAAATGTCGGCTTAATAATACCATTTTCTTCATATATTGCATTTACAAGCTTAAGCAAGCTAAGCTCCATAAATAAGGCTTTGTTAATGTTTGTGCTATTTTCATCGTTATATCTTTTAATATCAACTCCGCCATCAAAAAGCCTTGTTAAAAACGTGTATTTAAGTCGCTCTTTCTTGCTAAAACCACATTTTGCGATGACTGGGCTTTGCCTATTTTTTATCCTTTTGCCGTATTCAAGTAGATTAAACGCATTTATTACAAGCTCACCGTTAAGAAAGCTAAATGCTCCGCTACCAACGCCAAGATACTCTAAATTTGAGCCAACATATTCGTCGCGAAGGTCAGCACTTTTTTCGTTTGAAAACGCCCAAGCATTGCTCTGCTTGTATCCGCCCTTAGCAAATTCACTCACGATGATCTCGTAAAATTCACGCTCGTTATCTACGTTTGAAACGCCAAGCGAGCGAGCTATATTCTCTCTTGTTAGCTCTGATTTCATAAGTGGATAGAAGGTGATCTGCTGCGGAGAGATCGATTTTGCAGTATTTATGTCGTTTATAAGCTGCTCTTTTGTTTGATTTGGGAGGTTAAAGATGAGATCCAGGCTAATGACTGGGATCTTACCAAGAGCAAGCTCAAGCTTTCTTTTTATCTCCTTGGCTGAGCCGAATTTTTCGTATCTGCCAACTCTTTTTAATGTTTCATCATCAAAGCTTTGTACGCCAACGCTTAAGCGATCAATTAATCCATCAAATCTAGATAAACTCTCAGGCGAGATATGATTTGGATCGCTTTCTGCTGAAATTTCTTCTATACTAAAAAGCTCTTTTGCAAGCTTAAGCGTTTTCTCAAGCTCAGGCTCATTTATAAGCGTCGTGCCACCACCAACATAAAGTGAATCAAAGTCAAATCCAGCCTCTTTAACCTGCCTCATCTCCTCACGTAAATTTTCAAAGTAAACTTTTGCAAGCTCTTGCTCATAGTGGTACTTATGAAACGAGCAATATGGACAGAATGTGTGACAAAATGGCACGTGTGCGTAGAGCATATACTTTTTGTCTTTTTTGGGAGTTTTGGTGTAGGTTGTGGTTAAAATGTCTATATTAAATTCATTATATAGTGATCTTTGAATAGAATTATGAGCGTAATTTACGGCAAAATTCTCGACAATATTTTTAAAGATCATAACTAATCGCCTTAAATAAGTTTGGTTTTAAATTGATGTGTTAGGATAGCTAACTTTTAATAAATTTAGCCTTGTGCTAGAGAAAATTTTAGCTTGGCCAGATAAATTTGACCTATAAATTTTAATTTTTTAAATCTACAAATTTTAATCCCAAAGCTTAAGGAAATTACTCCTTGGCTCTTGAGATAATTTTGCTTGCATCAAGTTCGAATTTTACACCATTTTTTGTCTCTAGGCAATAAAACTTTCCTAGTGTTGATAGGGCTTTGATGTTATAAAGTTTTACAATATTGCTTCTACATTCTATTTCATAATAGGTATTACTTTTATCAGGCTCTTTATCTTTACTGTAAATTTGAAATGGTAAAGCACCTAGTGTACTTTTTTCAATAGATAAATATTTAAATTCAACATTTGTCATCCCAAGCCTATTTGCGATCGCCCCTAAAAGAAAGCAAGATAAAATCGCAATTATTATAATTGATACAGTCATTACGAAGACTATATATTCATTTTTTTATAAAAATATTCCAAACCTTTAAAATAGACCAGTGTTACAATACAAAATGCAATCATCACCAACAAGAACTCTTCTATAAGATCATAATTTATAGGTAGCTCTTTTTTAAGAATAAAAATTAAAGTAAAACATATAAGCACCAATACTACAATAGCTGCAACTACTGCCATAGTAAAGCAAAAAAAGAGTGATCTTTTGTATTTATATCAAAATAAATTATAAGAAATAATAAGTAAATCAATAAGCATTATTTTGTTTGCAACAATAGTATTTAATGCTGCCATGCAAACTACTGCCAGAAAAGGAAGTAGACAAAATCCAAAGTAAAACATCCAGGTTTTATCTTTTTTATTTTCATAGTAGCCTGGATAAATCAGACAAGGAAATATAATTGCAAGCGAAAAAAAGTCGATATAAAAAAGAATGATACACCAACGTATGCTACATCTGCTCCACCTAAATCTGGAAAATATTTTACCTTAATCCCAAAATATGCAAAATAATAGATCATACCAACCAAACTAATGCCAGATAGTATTAATGGATGAAATTTTAATAAAGTACTTACAAGAATTTCATTTGTAAATTCTGGCTTATCTTTTTCTTTCATTAGCTCTAAAATTTCTTGATAACTCAAATTTAAATCCTAAAAATTTATAAAACTTGCTATTTAAGCACCTTTGCGATTTCGCTCCAGCCCAAATTCTCAGCAAAATCAGCTGCCGTTTTGCCACTTTTTGTCCGGGCATTTTTATCAGCACCGTTTTCTAGTAAGAGATTTACAAGATTTAAATTTCCAGCGATCGCCTCGTTGTGAAGCTGCGTATAGCCAAACTCATCAGCATCCGTGACCATATTTGGGTGCTCTTTTATATATTGCTTTACTTGCTCATATGTATTTTTGCTCATTGGATGCTCTATCAAATTTTCAGGATGCTCTTTTTGCTCATAAACTACCAAAATATCGTTAAAATCGCCAAAATCAAGTCCCCACTCTTTATCGTGCTCTTTTAGCTCTTTCTTTTGCATGCGTGAGCGCATCGCCTGCACGCTAAATCCGCCGTATGCGCGTCCATTTATCGAAAAGAGCCAGTCACTCATTTCATCTATCTTTGCGTTTATTTGGTCGCCTAATTTCACGTTTTGCACGCTATCTGGCTCATTTACGAGCGTGCCATATATCGTTTCGCCGTCAAATTCCACATCATCTATCCACATGTGTTCACCGACTTCTTCGCCATTTACGACATCTAAGAAGCAAATTTTTACCATTGCATAATCAAGTGCTGGTACGATCCTGTGGCGCTCCCAGTAAACCTCACGCCAAAAATATCTAAAGCTCTCTCTGGCCTGCTCAAACGCACGCTGCATATAGTCTTCGTCGCTACTTACAAAATAGATTGGCATTTGCTTGCCAAGATCGATTTGTTTACCGAGAATTTTCTTAAAAAAGCTCATTTTTTGTCCTTATTTTTCATTTTAGATAGATCAAATTTGAATGCAAAATGATAAGATAAATTTCACTCATAAATCCGACAAATTTTAAATCCAAAAATTACGTAATGATTTCAAAATTTAGCCTACCAACTTCAAATTTAAACAAAAATGTCGTGAGATGGATTTAAATGTTACGACTAAAAATTAAGCGTGCGCTAGGCATACAGCCTGCGGAGTGAAAATTTTTCTAGCTCATTTAAAGGCACTCACGAGAGGCCGTTACTTTAGGTTTTTAAAGCTTATCGGAAGTTCTAAATTTAACCCCCTCACTAGCTTTATACACTCCTGTAAGTCATCTATACTTTTGCTTGTCACTCTGATCTCTTCGCCCCTTATCTGCGCGCTCACTTTGATCTTTGAGTCTTTGATCGCTTTGGTTATCTTTTTTGAGTTTTCGCCATCAAGTGTGTCATTTAGCTTTAGTGTCGCCTTTAAATTTCCACCACTCGCTGGCTCTCTTTTTGTCTCTGTGATCGCTACTGGTGAGATGTTTCGCTTGATGAGCTTTGAGATCACGATGTCTTTTAATGCATCGATCTTGTTGTCGCTTGAGCTAAGAAGCGTGATAAATTTCTCCTTTTCATTTAGCTCGACCTCGGCCGCAAGTCCTTTAAAGTCATACCTCGCAGCAATCTCTTTTTTCGCCGTCTCAAGAGCGTTTTTAACCTCCATCATATCGACCTCAGCACTTATATCAAAGCTATGTTCGGTTGCCATTTTTATCCTTTCAAATTTATTTAAATAGCCCTTTGATCTTCTCAAAAATCGACTTTTTGCCAGTCTCTTCTTGCTCTACTGCCTCTCCAATCTGTTGCACAGCGGTCTGTGCGTAGATGATAGCCCCATTTGGATCGCAGTTAAAGAGATTTGAATATGAGCTTGATTTGTTTAGATCAAGTGGATTTGGCTCCACGACCTCAGTGGCCTCGAGCAGGCCTATTTCTAGCTCGTATGCGTAGTTTAGAGCATCTAAAAAGACAGGTAAATTTTGAGCGTAAAAGCCATCAATCGCATCTTTTATCTCACCACCTGCTTCATAGTCAGCCTTTAGTTTAGCTACGTTTTTAGCGTTTACATAAGCGCCACAACAGTAGTTTTCGGTGATCTCATTATAAATTTCGCCACTAAATTTATCCAAAAAATCGCTTGGTAAAATTTCTCGCCAGTTGCTGACGTAGTTTTTAAATTTCTCATTTTGCCGCGCCAAAGAGCTTAGCGATGTGCCACGAGTGTAGAAATACTTTCTAAAAAATCCTTGCGTGACAGCGATACAAAAGCCGTGAGTTTTGTTAAAAATTTCATCGTCTTTATATTGCAGTGCAGCGTTTAGTGTATCTTTGTACTTTTGGGCGTAAAATTCCTCTACGCCAGCCTTGCTAGCAAGTGCTAAAACCTTGTCAAATTTACCAGCCCTTGTAAGCTCAAGTGCTTCAAAATACCACTTTGAAATTTCATTTTCGCTAATGGCGTGATAGCTTATATCATAGCCCATTATCTGCTCTCATTGATGAAATTTTCGATGTTTGTGACGATCTTTGCGATGAGCGTCTTTCTAGCCTCCAAGCTGCCCCATGCCACGTGCGGCGTGATGAGTAGATTTGACTTCTTTTTTACATTTAAAAATGGGCTATTTTTGCTCATTGGCTCGCTCTCCAAAACGTCCGTAGCAAAGTGCAAATTTCTCTCATCTATCGCCCTTGCCATCGCAGCTTCATACACTATGCCGCCACGTCCTAAATTTAGCACTATCACCTCATCTTTTAGCAAATTTATCTCGTTTGCACCCAGTAAATTTCTAGTCTTTTCATTTAGCGGTGCGTGGATACTGATGATGTCGCTGCTTCTTAGTAGCTCCTCTAAGTTTTTTTGCGCAAATTCGCTATTTTTATTTGCTCCGCTTGTCGAGTAATAGCTCACATTTGCGCCAAATGCACGCGCCACTGCCGCCACGCCACGACCTATCTCGCCAAGTCCGATGATGCCAAATTCTTTGCCAGCGATCTCGCTGATATCCGCGCCAAGATAGGTGAAAATTTCGCTTTTCACCCACTTGCCACTTTTTACGTATTCATCATAAAATTTGATGCGATTTGTTAGCTCAAAAAGCATGGCAAACGTGTGTTGCACGACGCTTGCGGTTGAGTAGCCAGCGACATTTTTAACTGCTATGTTTTTGGCTTTTGCATGTTCTAGATCGACATTATTCATCCCAGTTGCGCTTATGCAGATAAGCTTTAAATTTGTCGCCTCCATCACAGCTTTGTCGATGATGACCTTATTTGTGATGACCACATCAACGCCCTTTAGACGAGGCACGACCTCTTCGCTTTTAGTTTTTTGATAGCTGGTAAACTCGCCAAATTTCTTAAAAACACTAAGATCAACGTTCTCGCCCAGCGTGGCTGCGTCTAAACAAACGATCTTCATCTCTAGTCCTTAATGAAATGTCCTACAAATTTAGAGTAGTTATCTAAAATTTTACCACCCTTTCTATATCCAAGCGCACACGCTTCATAAGCGTAAAATACGCCTGCTTGGTAGTTATCGCCTCTTTCATCTTGATTAAACTCGTAAAATTCTTGATAGATAGCTTTATTTGAGTCGTATTCGCCCTCGTTACTTGCTATTTGTGCGCCGTTTTCATCGTGTATCGAGACGTTTGCGCCCTCTCTACCAAATACCGGCTTTTTCACATATTTTTTGCCTTTTAGTGGCTCATTTGAGGTCTCAAGCAAGAGTGGATGATTTGGATAAAGATCCCAAAGAATTTTTAAAATTCCTTTGCTTTGGAAAAGTAGCGTGTAGGCAGGATTTATGATGATGGCTTTTTGGTTTTTGATGATATTTGAGAGTATAAGTGCTAGCTCGCCCTCGTCGATCGCTATGCTCTCCCAAGGCACAAGCTTAAACCAGTATTCGAAATTTTCATCGCCTTTAAAAATGCCCTCGTTATCGTTAAAAACAACCTCATCAACGTAGGCAAAGTCGGTTTTAAAGCCGGCCTCTTTTGCGATGTATTGCAGTAATTTCACGGTTTGCTCATCCTCGATACTGCCAGCGATAGAGCTAAAAAGTATCCCCCAACCCTCGTAAACATCCTCGAAATTTACATTATCGTCACCAAGTGTGATTAGACGCTTGAAATTTTGTTTTAAAGCTTCGTAAAGGTTATTAAATTGTTCAGCTTCATCCATATGATTTAGCTTTAGCATCGCCCACTGGATGATCGCGGTCTCAAAGACTGCCGTTGGCGTGTCGGAGTTAAATTCGATCAGTTTTATCGGCTTACCATCAAGTCCGCCTGCAAGATCAAATCTACCATAAAGGTGCCAGTGAACGTCATTTTCCCAGCTTTTTTTGATGCTATCAACGAGATTAAACGGTATGCCTATCTCGTGAAAAAGGTTGTTGTCAATGACGTACTGAGCGGCATTTACATACATATCGTATAGCTCATTTGCTGCTTCATAATAAGCATCTGCCTCGCTTGCTTTTACCTGTACGATCTCATCTGCGATATATGAGCTGTTATCGTTATCTGTATGCCATGCAAAGCCGATTTTCTCCATAAATTCGTTATTTAATGGCGTGATTTTTTTTAAATTTATCATTTTTCAGCCTCCAAAGCTTGATGAGCTAGAGCTTGATTTTGATCCACCACCGAAAAATCCACTCTTGCCACCACTACTTCTTGCGGCAGAATTTGCCGCTTTTTGCTTATTAAAGCTATCAACGCTTCTTGTGTATGCGCTTGGATTTTTGTAAGAATTTTGACGAGTAGCTTGGAAATTTTGATTTCCAAAAAGCTTGCTACCTATCCAGCTACCAAGTATCGCTCCAGCAGCAGAGGCAAGTATCGTCTCACCAAGGCTTAGACCGCCGCTACTTAGCTGTGCGTCGCTCGTTTTTGTTAAATTTGAAGTGCCATTGTCAATATTTGCATTTGCTTGAGCTAGGAGCTTATCGATCTCGTCTTTGCTTAGCACACGCTCAGTACCGTTTATGTCTTTTAGTACAACTCTAGTTTCAGTACTTGGATACTCTTCTAAAATTTTATAAACTCCAGGCGCGCTCTCTTCGATGATGACAAAGGCACCATTTTTTTGTGCAACCTCATTTAGTGCGTTTTCATCACCGCCATTGTCACTGCCGCAACCAGCAAGACCTGCCATAACGATCGCACCAAATCCGCCCACCGCAGCATAAGTAGCTATTTTTTTAATGTGTTTCATATCTCTCCTATCAACTCTTTTAAATTTTTATGTTTTCTAACAAGTATCACGCCTCTTTTAAATTTTATAAATTTGGAGTGGTGTATGTTTTTTATTATCTTTTCACTGACCTTTTTTGTAGCTTTTGGCTTTAAATTTAGCTCCTTTAAGTACTCGCTTAAATTTATCCATTTTGACTCATTTTCTATTTCGGCCTCTATCGCTTCATTATTTGGTATATCGTCGTTTTTTTGTGCTAAAAGTGGCCTTTGCATAGCATTTAGAAACTGCATGAGCTTTTCATCTCTATCTTTATAAATTTGCAAAATTTCATTTTTTCGCTCGATTAGCATCTGCTCCTTTTCTTTAAAAAGCCTGTCTTTATCAGCTTGTAAGTTTAAATTTAAGCTCTTTAGCTCGCTTAACTCATTTAGCAAATAATTTACAAACTCATCATTTTGGGATTTAGTTTTTGTACTTTTTGGAGCAGATTTTGTGGCTTTTTCGCTACTTGGTTTCTCATCAAGGATGACAAATTTTGTGCCATTTTCAATGACTGTATTTATCGAACCACGGCGGATTCTATTATAGACTGCTTCTTTTGTTATGCCTAAAATTTCTGCAGCTTCGTTTATAGCTAGCTTTTGCATCGAATTTCCGTTTAAAATAAAATAAAAAAATTGCTTTGATTATAAAAAAATAAGGCTAAAAGAAGAGTTAAACAAAGAGAGCAAAGCCCTCTTTGTCTTGGTTTTAGAGTCTTGACTCGTAGCGTCTAAGCATATAAAGACGTTTAAGCATTTTCTTGCGAGCTGCAATTTTTTGTTTTTTGCGGATCTCAGTTTTAGGCTCAAAGAAGCGTCTAGCTCTTGCTTCAGTTACTACTAAGTTACGGTCAGTTTGTTTTTTAAACTTTCTGTAACCCTCGTCAAATGACTCGTTAGGATGTACCTTAATACCAGGCAACGTCCTCACCACCTTTCAGATTAAAATAAGCCGTGAGTATAGTTTAATTTTCATAAATTTAAGCTTTTAACTATTTTTTTTTAAAACTCTTTTAATGCCATAAGCTTTATAATCATAAAATTTCAAAAAAGGCTTATTATGTCAAAGGATTTTCATCTTAGCTACACCAAGAGGCGTTACATTTTTTTCGCCTGTATCACGCTATTTGTCTTTGTTTTGCCATTTATCAGGGTAAATGACGCGCAGCTATTTTTACTAAGTTTTGATAAAAGTAGAGTTGATCTCTTTTTTACAAAATTTGATATGCAAGAGCTTTATTTATTGCCATTTTTATTTATCATTTTGTTCTTAAGCATATTTTTTCTAACGACACTTGCAGGGCGCGTTTGGTGCGGTTGGAGCTGTCCGCAGACTATTTTTAGAACGATATTTCGTGACCTTTTGCAAACTAAAATTTTAAAGATCAGAAAAAATATCCAAAATAAACAAAATGAGCCAAAAGGACAAATTTTAAAGCGTGCTTTAGCAGTTGGAATTTGGTGTATTTTAGCTCTTGTTATTTCGGCAAATTTTTTATGGTATTTTGTACCACCGCTTGATTTTTTTGCTTATTTAAAAGAGCCAAGCGAACATGGAGTTTTGCTTGCATTTTGGCTTGTTATAGCTATTTGGTTAGTTTATGATGTCATCATTTTAAAAGAAAATTTTTGCATTTATGTCTGTCCTTACGCTAGGGTGCAATCAGTGATGTTTGATAACGATACGATCCAAGTTATTTACAACCAAAAAAGAGGCGGCGTAATCTATAATGAAAAAGAGAAATTTAAAAAGCCAAAAGAAGAAGGCGCGCTTTGTACCGGCTGTGAGGCCTGCGTGAGAATTTGTCCGACGCATATAGATATAAGAAAAGGCATGCAGCTTGAATGCATAAATTGCCTTGAGTGCCATGACGCTTGTAGCAAGGTAATGGGGCATTTTAATGAAAGATCACTCATTGAGTGGAGAAGTATAAATTCTATAAAAGAGCAAAAAAAGGTCAAAATTTTAAGATTTAGGACGGTGGCATATCTTGTTATCCTATCTTGCGTGCTAGCAGCTGGTTTTTTTATGAGTGGCAAGAAAGAAAATATGCTGCTAAATATCAATAGAACTAGTGAGCTTTACAGGGTTTTAGAACAAAATGAAGTTGAAAATTCTTATGTATTTTTGGTGCAAAATACACAAAATAAAGAGCATGCATTTTATTTTGAAATAGATGATAAAAACATAGAAATTTCACGTCCAAGCAAGCCATTTAACTTAAAAGCAGGTGCAAAGCAGCGTATCATCGTCACACTAAAATCAAAAAATAAAAACACAAGTGACAAGGACCTTTTAAAACATATAAGCATAAGAGCTTTTGCTATCGATGAGCCAACTATTAGTGTGCAAAGACAGGGCACTTTTATTTATCCTAAAAGATGATAAAATGGCAAAAATTGATCAGGAAGCGAAATAAATGGCAATATCAGAAAAGGGTAAAAAAAGATACGAACTCATCGTAAAAACAGCACTTAAATTATTTTTGAAAAATGGCTATGAAAAAACTAGTTTAAGCGATATCGTGGCGATAAGTGGCGGATCACTTTCTAGCATTTACACATTTTTGAAAACAAAGAGGGGCTTTTTAAGGCAATCATTGAGCAAGAGATAGATATTCTTATAAAAGAGATCGATGAGAAGATAGATCTTAAAATTTCTCACAGTTTGGAAGAGTTTTTAATCAAATTTGCAACCATTATATTTTCCATCATCTGCACTAAGAAAAATATCTCACTTGGTAAAATAATGATGAGTGAGGGCTCTAAAAATGGTGGAAAACTTGGTAGAGTATTTTTGGATCAAATTTTAAATAAGATCGATCTTGTGCTTATAAATTTTTTCGAAAAAGATGAGATAAAAGCAAAACTTAACCCAAAATTTACAGCCAAATTTGCTGCAAAAAGTTTTATACAAAGTGTGATCGGGGTTTACTACTACGACTCGCTTATGTTAAATGAAGAGCCGCAACTTAGCAAAAAAGAGCGCGAAGAGCACATTGCTTTGTGTGTTGAGTTATTTTTAAATGGAATTCAAAAATAAAATTGACTTTTAATTTATTTTTGGTTATAGTCGATGACTTTTAAAATTTGTAATTATTGTTACAAAAATAAACTTGGAATTAAAATTTAAAATTAAGAGAGCTTTTTATGTTGAATTTAAAAAGTATTCTTGTATTTTCAGCTGCCGTTTTTCTACTTTCTGGTTGCTTTGAGAGTAACGACAAAAAGGCTGCCACAGGTCGCCAGATACCACCGTCTCACGTTGATATTTTTGTAGCTAAAAAGATGGATGTGCCTATTAGTTTTGACTACACAGCCACAGTTACAAGTAGTCAAGATGTCATCGTCTATCCAAAGGTTGGCGGAACGATAATTAAGCAGTTTTTTAAGCCAGGTGATAAATTAAAGGCTGGAGATAAGCTATTTTTGATAGATCCAGAAAAATATCAAGCAAGCTTTGACTCTCTTGATGCAGCTGTTGGCGTGGCAAATGCAAATTTAAAAAATACCGAGACTGAGTTTAAAAGAATTTCTGCCCTTTATAAGAAAAATGCAGTTTCTCAAAAAGACTATGACGCGGCAGTCGCAGCTCATGACATAGCAAATGCAAATCTAGTAAGCGCAAAAGCGAATTTAAAAAGTGCTAAGATCGACCTTGGCTATACAACTATCACAGCGCCATTTGACGGAGTAGTGGGCGATAACAAAGTAGATATTGGTTCGCTTGTCATAGCAAATCAAACCCAGCTTGTAAGACTAACGAAGATAAATCCAATTGAAGCTGATTTTTACATAGCGGACGTGGATAATCTAAGTAGAAAGACAAATTTAGATAACGGTACTTGGGAGCAGCTAAATAGCGATGCTGTACTAAAAGTAAATAATGAAAATTTCACTGGAAAAGTGACATTTATAGATAATGTTGTAAATACCGCAACTGGTAGCGTTTTAGCAAAGGCTAGCTTTGACAATAGCGAGGGTAAAATTTTACCAGGTGCATTTGGTCATATAAAAATGAGCGGTTTTGTTCAAAAAAGTGCCTTTCAAATCCCACAAGTGGCACTTCAGCAAAGTGCTACAAACTCTTATGTTTTAGTTGTAAAAGATGGTAATGTAAGCCAAAAAAATGTAAAAACTAGCTACCAAACAAAAGATATGGTTGTAGTCACCGATGGCCTTGAAGAAGGAGATAAGATTATCATTAACAACTTCCTTAAAATTGGTGTTGGCAGACCAGTACAGACAGATAAAGACCTAAGTGTGGAATTTATAAACGGCAAAGATGCAAATGCTACAAAAAGCAATTAAAGGCAGATAGATGTTTTCAAAATTTTTCATAAACCGCCCGATATTTGCAACCGTTATATCTATCATCATAGTTATAGCCGGTCTTATGGGTATCAAGGGGCTTCCGATCGAGGAGTATCCGAGTCTTACTCCGCCTGAAGTGTCAGTAAGCGCAACATATAGTGGTGCTGATGCGCAGACTATCGCCGACTCAGTCGCAAGTGCGATTGAAGATCAGATAAATGGTGTTGAAAATATGCTTTATATGAAAAGTACATCAAGCTCTGCTGGTACAATGAATATAAGCGTATATTTTAAGATAGGCTCATCATCAAAACAAGCTACGATAGACGTAAATAACCGCGTTCAAGCTGCTCTTTCAAGGCTCCCACAAGAGGTGCAAAATATGGGCGTAACAGTGCGCGAAAGAAGTGGCTCGATCCTTCAGGTTATTGGTTTTACAAATCCGAACATGGATCTAGTCGAGCTATATAACTACGTAAATTTAAACATCGCCGACGAGATCAAAAGAGTAAATGGTATCGGCGATACGGCGCTCATTGGTAACAAAGAGTACTCGATGAGAATTTGGCTAAAGCCAGATAGGTTGTCGCAGTTTAAACTAACTCCAAGCGACGTCATCTCTCAAGTAAAAATTCAAAACTCACAATACGCAGCTGGCAAGATCGGCGAGCAGCCATCAAAAGGCGAAAATCCTTATGTCTACTCAGTCGTTTCAGAGGGCCGTTTTAAAGATCCAAAACAATTTGGAGAAATTTTGATAAAAAGTGAAGATGGCACTGTCGTAAAGCTAAAAGAGGTTGCCACTGTCGAGCTTGGAGCTGCTAGCTATGCATCTGATGCGATGCTAAATGGTAAACCAGCAGTGCCACTTTTACTATTTTTGCAAAACGATGCAAACGCACTAGCAACTGCAGAGGCAGTTGCCCAAAAGCTTGAAGAGCTAAAGAAAACTTATCCAGTTGGACTAGAGCACACCATAGCCTACAACCCAACTGAATTTATTACCGTCTCTATCAATGAGGTTATAAAAACTTTTATTGAGGCGATGTTGCTCGTTCTTATCGTAATGTACTTTTTCTTAAAGAGCTTTAGAGCCACCATCATACCGATGCTAGCTGTGCCAGTCTCTATCATAGGCACATTTGGCGGACTTTATATCATGGGCTTTAGTATAAATTTGATAACGCTTTTTGCCCTGGTTCTTGCCATCGGTATCGTCGTGGATGACGCCATCATCGTTATAGAAAACGTCGAGAGAATTTTGCATGAAGATAAAGAGATAAGTGTAAAAGATGCGACGTTTAAGGCAATGGAGGAGGTGCAAACTCCGGTTATCTCTATCGTGCTCGTGCTTTGCGCTGTTTTCGTACCGGTCTCTTTCATGGAGGGCTTTGTAGGTGTTATACAAAAGCAGTTTGCACTCACACTTGTCGTTTCTGTTTGTATCTCAGGCTTCATCGCTCTTACTCTTACGCCAGCACTTTGTGCGGTTATGCTTAAAAGGCAAGAGAGTAAGCCATTTTGGATAGTTCAGAAATTTAATGACTTCTTTGACTTTAGCACTAAGCTCTTTACAGCAGGTGTGGCAAAAATTTTAAAACATGTATTTATTAGCTTTGTAGTCATTGGTATCATGGGATTTGCGACCTATACACTATTTCAAAAGGTGCCAAAAGGGCTTGTGCCTTCAGAAGACAAGGGTGCTTTGATGGTTATCACCTCACTTCCACCTTCAACAAATATGCTAAAGACAAAAGAAGAGCTAACCTCTATTAGCACTGCGATACTAAGCAACCCAAATGTTGAATTTACTATGGGCTTTGCAGGATATGACATGCTAGCTGGCTCACTTAGAGAAAATTCCGCCATTAGCTTTATCAAGCTAAAAAATTGGAGTGAGAGAAAAGGCGTTAACAATGGAGCTGATACATTAGCTGGCCAGTTTAATGGTATGCTTTGGAGCTCAAAAAACTCAATGACTTTCGTTGTAAATTTACCGCCTATTATGGGTCTATCAATGACTGGTGGCTTTGAGATGTATCTACAAAATAAAAGCGGTAAGAGTTACAACGAGATAGAAGCAGATGCTAGAAAAGTATCAGCAATAGCCAATGCAAGGCCTGAACTAACAAATGTCAGAACCACACTTGAGACAAATTATCGTCAGTTTAAGATAACAGTTGATAAAGAAAAAGCTAAATTATTTGGTGTAAGCGAGAGTGAAATTTTTAGCACAGTAGCAGCTACTTTTGGCTCTTACTACATAAATGACTTCAATCTTGCTGGTAAATCTTACCGAGTATATGCAAGAGCTGAGGAAAGTTTTAGAAATAATCCTGAGGATCTAAGAAAAATTTTCGTCCGCTCATATGATGGCGGCATGGTGCCACTAAATTCAGTAGCAACACTTACAAGAACGATCGGACCTGACATTGTTGATAGATTTAACCTATTTCCATCAGCTAAGATCATGGGTGATCCAAAACCTGGCTACACGTCAGGCGATGCGATCAGAGCGATTCAAGAGGTCGTAAATGACACGCTAAGCAGCGAGGACTACGCTATAAGCTGGGCGGGAACGGCGTATCAAGAGGTAAATTCTCAGGGAACTGGCACGGTTGCTTTTATCTTTGGTATGATTTTTGTCTTTTTAATCCTTGCAGCTCAGTATGAAAGATGGCTCATTCCACTTGCGGTTATCACAGCCGTGCCATTTGCGGTATTTGGCTCATTGCTCGCAGTCTGGATAAGAGGGCTAACAAACGATATCTACTTTGAGATCGGACTCTTGCTACTCATCGGTCTGGCGGCTAAAAACGCCATTTTGATCGTAGAATTTGCTATGCAAGAGCGTGATAGCGGTAAGAGTATATTTGACTCAGCGATAAATGCAGCTAGACTTCGCTTTAGACCAATTGTAATGACATCAATCGCATTTACACTTGGTGTATTTCCTATGGTTATAAGCACAGGTGCTGGTGCAGCTTCTCGCCATTCATTAGGAACTGGCGTGGTTGGTGGTATGATCGCATCAACAACGATAGCTATATTTTTTGTGCCAATGTTTTACTATTTGCTTGAAAATTTAAATGAGAAATACTGGAAAAAGGGAGTAAAAAAAGATGAAAAATAAGGCGTTTATACTTATAACGGCGGCGTTTTTAGCTGGTTGCTCATTTCGTCCAGATATGCCAAATGTAGATACAAATTTTACATCTACTTACACTTATGAGACAAGCGATATAAGGGATCTTTGGTGGAGAGAATTTAACGATGAAAATTTAAATTCTCTAGTAGAAAATGCACTTGAGAAAAATACAAATTTACGTATTGCTTATTTAAATTTAGAGAAAGCAAAAGCAAGCCTTGGCGTAGCTGAGGCGGATTTGCTTCCTAGTATAAATTTAAATATAGGCTACGAAAAAGCAAAAAGTAGCGGGGAAACGTATACTAAACAACCACAAACTCGTTATAGAAAATCAGATATAAATTTAGGATTAAACTATGAGATCGATCTTTGGGGTAGAGTAAGAAATAATGTAGCAGCGGCCGAAGAAAGCCTAAATGCAACCAAATTTGACTATGATAGCGCGAGGCTAAGTATCAGCTCAAGTGTTGCAAAAAGCTACTTTGCGTTAGTTTCATTAAATATGCAAGAAGCTGTGCTAAGAGAGACTTTAAAAACCTATGAAGACACGCTAGCGCTTCGCAAAACACAGCTTGATCTTGGAAGCATAAACGAGATGACCTATTTGCAAAGCAAGGCAGCAGTAGAAAGCGCTAAGACCAATCTTACTTCTATATTAAGTGCAAAGTCAAAAGCTATCACCTCACTAGCTATCTTGACTGGTAAAAGTAATAATGAAATTTTAAGTGGAGCTGTTGCTAGTTCGCAAAATTTACCAGCTTCTCCCGAGATAAGTGCTGGCATTAGCTCTGAAATTTTGCTAAGAAGAAGCGACGTGGCAAAGGCACTGGCTGATCTAAAATCTACAAATGCTCTTGTTGGTGTTGCAAGGGCTGAGTATTTTCCAAGCATTTCACTGACTGGACTTTTTGGCTTTTCAAGTATTGATTTTGAAAATATCTTTGTTGGAAATGCTAATACATGGAGTATAGGAGGCTCTTTAGCACAGAAAATTTTTGATTTTGGTAGGACAAAAAATAATGTAGCAGTGGCTAAAACAAATGAACAAATTGCCGCTGTTAATTATGAAACAGCGGTAAAATCGGCTCTTGGCGAAGTAAGAGATGCGCTTGTTTCAAGGCAAAATGCAAAAATTTCTTTGGAACAAGTGAAAAATTTGCTAAAATCCCAACAAAGAATTTACTCGCTTGCTAAAGAGCAATATGACGCTGGCTACATTGGACATTTAGAGCTTCTTGATGCGGAGAGAAATTTGCTTCAAGCAAAATTACAAGATGTCTCAGCTAAGCTTGATGAGGTCGATAGTGCAGTCGAAGTTTATAGAGCTTTTGGTGGCGGTTTTAAGTTAGAAAAATAATTAAAAAGGAGAGAAATTGGGAACTAAGATATTAAATTTCTTGTTTTCTTGGGGATTTTTCGTTTTTGCTATCGCTCTTGGCGTAGCATTATGGTTTGCGATAAATTACGTGGATACATTTAGGCTTGAGTCAAGCTTTTATG
Organism: Campylobacter concisus; assembly: GCF_015679985.1. Lineage (NCBI taxonomy): Bacteria > Pseudomonadati > Campylobacterota > Epsilonproteobacteria > Campylobacterales > Campylobacteraceae > Campylobacter > Campylobacter concisus. Next base: position 209,699 of record NZ_CP049239.1, read on the forward strand.
ATATCGGCGAGATATTTATGATGGCGGCTGTTTTTTGTATTGCTTTTTATGTGATCGCAGCAATATTTGTTATACCTATTAGAGCGATCAAAAAATCTTAATCTTTCATCTAAGGACAAAATCCTTAGATGAACTTCTTGACTTCATTGTATAAAATTCTTAGATTTTTGATTATTTATTTTAAAAATTTATTTATGAAATTTACCGCATTTATATTACTAATTCTAACAAGTATATTTTTAATAGCTTGCTCAGCTAATCAAGCAAACAAAAAGATAAGTAACTCTGAACTAGAAAACTTAGCTAAACAATATGGTGGAGTATATATATTTAATCAAAAATTTGTTGATGAGATAGAAAAAAGAGAAAAAGAAAGAGAAGATCTAGCCAAAAATTTAGGTGATAAAATAAGATCAAATCCTAGAAAGATAAAACAAGGTGATAAATTTATAACGATATATGATGTAGACATGACCTTGGTAAATCAAAAATTTCCTCAAACCCTCTCAAATGGTAAAAAATACTACACTCGCTGGATAGATTATGAAAACCAAACTGGTAAAGAGGCCAAAGTACCAGAATTTTATATAAATAAGATAAAAGAATTTATTGGAGATGATTTTAGCAAACAAAGACCAGAACTGCTAATGCTTTATCTATATGAAGACAAAGATATAGCTATACCTGTAACGGTAAGAGTATCTTATACATATGTAAAGACCAGTTATGGTTTATATGGTGACGAAGGAAGGGGCTTTAAATTAAGTAAACAAAATTTTGTAACAAGAACTAGTAAAGATAGATTCATTCTAACAAATAACAAATTTATAAAAGCAAACAAGGACAAGTAAGTGCAAACTAAAAAATCAAATAAAGAGCTAATAAATTGCTTTAAAGACTATATTGATATAGCTGATGCAAGTTATGCAATGCTTCATAATGTATTTGAGAATGAAAGAAATGGACTTGATGAGCTTTATGATAAATTTGGTAAAGGTAATGTCCATGAAAATATTGTAAATTCTTATAGAGAAGATGAAAAGAAAAAACCTATTTGGAGATATGCAGATGATATTACTTTAGGTGATAAGATTGACAAAAGCAATGAAACAGATACATCACAAGCAAATAATAGAAATTTTGGCGATTCTACTGCTTATGCTCTTTGTATCGAAGCTAGATTTATGGCTGATAAGATTATCAAAAAGCCATATACTGGTAAAAAATTTATTAAGTTAGACAATGATGTTACAAATTTTATAGATGCACCATTAGGTAAAGACGGTAGCTATCAAGAAGCAGAAATTTTCTATGCCCCTGAATCCCTCTCTCCTCGCACAAAACTTTTTGTTAATCGCTATGAGCTAGTAAAGCACATACCTAATCAAAAATCAGGTTTTAGCTCAACTATATTTTATGACACGCTTAAGTCAAACTATATAATAGGCTTTAGAGGAACAGAGATGAAAATAAATGATCTCTTAGATGATGCCTTTATGGCCATCACATCAAGAGCACTTATGCAAATATCTGCTTTAAAATCACTTCAGTCCTCTATGCAAGAAGCTATAAATTCTCATAGTCAAAACTTAAGTGGTTTAGATAATACTGCCAAAGACATCATCCTGTCAGGTCACTCATTAGGAGGTCATCTAGCTCAAATATATGCAGTAACTTTCAAAGATAGCGGAGTAAAAGAACTTTATACTTATAACGCTCCAGGAATTTATGGTGGTATATTAGCTTCAGCTTTTACTTGGAGCTTAAGGCTTCTCAGCTTTGTAGCCAAAGCCATAGCAAAAGGTGCAAGATGGATAGCAAGAGTCATAGACAAAGATGGCTTTATAGGAAAGATGGTAGGCTCAGTCTTTAACAAGATAAAAGGTATGTTTGGCTTTAAAGATGATAAGAGTAGCGTAGACGAATATGTAGATGTGGTTAAAAATAATGAACAGGCTCAAAAGACTCTTGCAGATAAAAAGGTGAGCTCTAATATAAATAAAGTTAGCAAAGAAAAAGATATAGACATAGAGATACATCACGTAGAGAGCGTTAAAAAGTATAAATAGAGATGAAGATAGCTTTTCGAAAGATGTAGCTGTTTTGATAGAACCTACCTTTTCGGTCATATCTGATCTAGGCTATAAGCTAGGCATAGATACAACTGGCGAAGTAAAGTATGAAAATACCGAGAATAGACACTTGGTGAATATATTAATTAGATCTCACTTTTTAAAAGAGAGCGTTTTGGTTTTATATATGCTGTGTTATCTCTTGGAAAACAAAGAAAATGAAGCCAAGATAGAAGGCAAAGATATAGCTGAAGCACTTGACTATCTAAATGAATATATCCAGTCGCTTAAATTTAAACTAAAATGCATAAGATCGAAGTTAAATTTGGATGTAAATATAGATGATATAAGCGATGCTTCTATGCTAGATACGCCTTTATATATCTTTTATGCTTATTTAAATCTCTTTTACGAATATGGCAAATTTAGTGATGAAAATTTTAAGCAAGATATGGTCGGGTATATAATAGAAAATTTAGGCAGCAACATAGATAAAAATAGCAATAAAGAGGCACATCTAGTAAAGATACTAGATATAGATGATCTAGATAAACTAGATGCGACAAAGATAGTAAGTGATGCTAGAGCTGGCGATATAGATATGCTAGTGGCTATTTGTGCTTTAAATTTATTTGTATTTGAAAAAAAGATAGATGTAAATGAACTTGGCAAATACTTCTCTTATAGCAAAAATATCTATAAAAATATAACGATACTACGAGATAATAGAGTAGATATAGCAGAGGCTAGCATATTTGTAAAAGATAGAATAGATATGCTAAAGAGCATAATAAATCTAAAATATGCGGATCTAGCAAAGCTAAAAGAAAATGAAAATTTCTTGGCTAGCATAGACTCTAATGACATAAGCTCTAGCGATGAAGCCATAGTAATAGCCAATAATAAATCCGCTCAAAATAATGATGATGTAGCTTACAACAATAAAGTAGCAACCGATGATATAAAAGCTCTTATGAATGAGAGCGTGGGAAGTATCTTTTATAAAAACAACGATACTCTTAGTGTAAGTGCAGTAGATAAAAGTATAGTCGATGTTGAGGTATTAAAGGAGATATTTAAGCTAGATAGTAAAAATATGAATCAAAGAATATATCTAAACTCTGCCCTTTTGTCTAAAGCCAATGAAGAGGAGGATTATCCACTTTATTTTAAAGACGAAAAATATAATAGTGATGAGAATATACCTCTAAATTTTACTCATCAGCCAAGAGATGAGGATAAAGATATAGGAAGGCTAAATGTTGCTTATAGAAATTCTCAAGCAAATATATTAAATTATTCACTATTAAATAAGAGTCTAAATATCGATCTAAAACCAATGAACAAAAAGACTAAAGAGCTCTTTCAAATTTAAATCAAAGGCAAAATTTACAAAAAGATAATCAATCTAAAGAAATTTCATCTACTGCGACTTCATACCCTGTCATAGAGGACGACACTATCATTTGCCCACATGGCGGTCATGTGATCTTAAAAAGTAGGGCAGGCAGGAGCATAAGATCAGACGATCAAGGTGTGATACTCGATGTTGATTTTATAAACTCGCCGATAGTAGGCTGCTCAGCTAGGATCCCATGCGTCATAGTAGCTTATGTGCCAAGATCAGCACTTAGTCTAAAAAGTATGAATGATCACTACGCTGTAATGCAAGATCTAGTGCCAAACTGCCTAAGCAACACCGGCTCTTCGCTAAGGTGCATAAAAAAAGAGAATAAACTTAAACTAGAGCATAGTTTAAGTAATCCTGGTATGCAAGATAGTAGCGAAGTAATAAAAGATATAAATTTAAATAATGCCTACATAAGGCTTCATATAAAATCAGCCCTTAATCAAACAGATAATCTTGCCGTTTGTATATATAAGCTAAATGATGTGGAATATAAAAACCAAGAGGGATTTAAAGAAATGGAGCTAAATTTAGACGAAGGCTCTGATATAAAAGATAAGAAGCTAAAAGAGTATCTAAAGGCTCGGTTTAGAGATGACAAATTTAGTATCTCATCATTTAACTTTAAATACTCGCTTATGGATAAAAATTTTATTTTTATTACCCCTAAATATACTGAGCCTATCTATAAAGATATGACGCTTCCTAAGAGTGGAATAGGATTTTTTCAGTTTGTAGATGATATGAGTGACGATAACAATCTTATCTATATTACGCCAAGTAAAGCAAAAACAGTATGTATAAAATTTGCTTGTGGGCTAGATAGTGAATATAGCGATGATATAAATATAATCAAGACAGTAGTGGTGGCATAACGATGAATGATATAAATATAACCTACTCTTGTGAAGAGAGTTTAAAAAAGATAAAAGAGTATATGGCTGATGCAAAGAGCGTGACGCTTTATACGTCTAGTTTAAATTCTCTTGAGTCAAACTACTTTGACAGTATGGCAGTATTAATAAGAAATGAACTATCAACATTTCTAAATCCTCGTTCTTGGAAAGAATTTTTTTCTAAAGAAGATAGGACAATATCTATCGTTACTGATTTTTATATAGATAAAGATAGTTTTAAAGATAGCAACTTAGATAAATCAAGGGAATTTAAATATAGAGGAATTCCAGTAAAAGTAGCTCATAAAAAGAGTGCAGTTGATAAGTTTTTTTAAATTTAAAGGAAAAGATCGATCCTATAAAAATTAGAACAGAAAAAATAAAGTATGGTCCAGGAAGAGAACATCAAGCTAGACCAGTAGAAAATTTTGCTGAAATGTTTGAATTTATAATATCTTATTACAACAAAAGCAAAGATATTTTAAGAGAGTGTTTAAGTACTTTAAAAGACGATCTAATAAATGATGCCAAGCCTTTAATATCTAATGAGGAGTTAAACGAAACTAAATTTGAAAGAAGTGTCAAAGAGTGTTTTGATGAGCTAGATAAAAATTTAAAAAATCTAAACGAGGATGATGGAGAATTTATTATAAAGCAGTTCATACTTTCTATATTAAGCCTTGTTGATTTGTCAGGCACAAAAGCAGTAGGAAAAAAATTAATAGGATGGGGTACTGTTGCTTGGGAACTTATTAATTTTTCCACTGAAGCATATAAGTATCATGACAATAAAGCGTTTTATGGAGTATCTTTGCCTATACTAAGATTTTTTACATCTAGGTTTGCTTCTATTATAAATACCTTAAATATAAACTCAAATTGCAATGTCTTGGTGTTCAAAAGTGATAAGAATTCTAAGGCTGGATTTTTTATAGACTTTACACATTTAAATTTAGACTATGTTCCTTTTCAGATTAATTCAGTCGCAAAGGAGATAAACTGCAATGCAGATGAAGGATATAGCGTATATGGATATTTAGATGATGTATCAGTGTTTGAATATACTAAAGATGTTTGCTCTTACGATATCATAAATAAAAACTTAGGATTTGGCTCAAGCGAAGATACGCTCTTTAATAGACTAAAAGAAGAGATAAAAAGTACAAATGCAAATTTAAATTTTATTTGTGCTTCAAATTTTAACTCTATAAAGTTAGCTAATCTAATAGCAGATAAATCCGATAAAAATAACACCTCAGTAAATGATGAGATGAATAGTAAAGACTTCTCAAATTTAAATAAAAACTATATCGTTCTTTCAAACTCTCCTTTTAGATCAAGTGCTGGGTTAAGAGAAGAAGTTGTAAGCAAAAGCTTAGACCAAGAGATAAAAGACGGAATAAATAGATCAAACAATGGTAGTGTGGTAAAACAAAAATTCACCGATATAAAGACTCTAGAGCCTATTAAAGACTATAGCCAATATAGTATAGATATAAATAAAGGCAACAACAAATCAACTCTTGTTTTAAATTTATCTCCATTTGCAAGGATAGACAAGAATTATATAGACAATATTGTAGAGAGAAAAAAGGCAAGTGATAAAAAAGCAAACGAAACTTCTTTTGCATATGTACCAGATCAACTAAGAAATGACGAGCTTTATAATGTGAATTTTGTACATATAAATGCTTATGCTAAGCAGCCAAACGATATGGAGAAGATAAAAGAAAATGAAAAAGCTTATATGGATAAGGTCACTCTAACTTTTAAAGATATTTTTGAAAAGATAAATAAAAATGTTTCTGAAAGAAGTTTTGACCCAAACTATCCTAGTGTAGATGATATGGTTAATATGAAAAAATACGAAGATGAAATGAATATAGAAGATGCTAAAGAACTTACAAGCGAAATAATCAATCGTATGCCAAAAGACCACTACTCTTTAACAGAAGTGCTCTCTATTGCCGTGGCTTACTTTATAATAACTAAAAGCTACCCAGGAGATCTGGTAAAGAAATCTGTTAGTAATGATGGGGAATTATAGAGATAGCAGAAAAAAAGATAAAGGTTATCCATAAAAACGCAACAATAAGACTTGGCGAAAAAGAGCAAGCTTTGTTTTTTTACAAAGATAGTATAAATGCAAATGTTGGTGAATATATTTGCATTGAAGAGTTAAGAGACTATATGGAATACTCAAAAAAAGTAACGTAGCAAGTGTGGAAGAGCTCTTAAAAGTAAATAATGAGAATAAGCATGAGGTTATAGACACTTCTATCTTGGGGTTAAAGGAGCAAAAGCAGATAGAAGAGCTACTTGATAAACAAGCAAAAGAGATAGAGGATTGTTGGAAAAAGGATGATGCTATCTTGAAAAAGACTTTAAAAATTCAAGATATCCCTTATGAAACCATAGAAAAAGATATGAAGAAGGAAGCTCCAACGCTTATAGTAAAAACCGCCATAGAAGGGTTATTTCCTTTTGCAGAGTACTTTAGCGAAGATGGTCAATCAAAAATTTATAATTCTATTGGTTCATTTGTATTTGATCCAAATAAAAAAGAGGCAACAGATGAGCTTCTTGATGAGCTTGGTGTATTAAACATTGTAAGACAGTTATTTACTATGAATAATACTGAAAATGTGGATAAATTTATAAAGTATGTAACAAATTCTAAAACAAATGTTGAAATCCTAAGGAAATCAAAAGGAAATCTGCTTAAACAGGCTATTAACTCTGTAAAACTTCGTCTCCTAATAGGTCGCTATAACATAAGTATCATCTGGAATAGCATGAGAAGCTTTGCTTTTATGAAACAAACTTATATGTTTAACCCAAAAGATGTCGAAGCTATGAGAAATATGCTAAAAGGATATGGCAAATCACTAGGCAAAGATGTAGGAGTGGCTTTTCTTAAAGGTATGGTAGAACTTTATAAAACATCATATGAAAAACTAGAAGAAAACTACAATGAAATAATGCATACAAGATATACATATAAATTTAATGAAGCTTACGCACTAAATAATATCTCATATAAACCTATGTCTATAAAAGAAGCTTATGATAAAAATAGTACAAATAGCTATTGCTACTATCCAGTAATGATCTATCAAAACTATATAAGCCTAAATTTAAATAGACTATTTCTAGGAGCTAATATAAGTAGTGGAGGATTAGACTATAACTCATTTATCTACTATGATATAAACAATAAACAAAGCAAACTCTCACATAACCTTGCTTCAAAGCTAGCACTAAATAACCTTAGTGCTCATCTATGTTTAGATGAACTAAGAGGAGCTGGTAATGAGATAGATGCAAACTACTTTAATTATGCAAGAAGCAGATATACAAACTCAGATGTAGATATAAGAGGGTTAAATTTGGATGTTAAAGAGGAGAAGGAAATTTATGATGTGTATAAGCAAAATTCACTTGCTAACTTAGTAGTAGGTAAACCAAAATATGCAATAGACTCTTATCAAGAAGTAGTAAAAATCATAAATTTATTTAAAAAAGGAATCTTTAACACCAGCGATGAAAACAACCACTCTAATCTCTCAAGAGATCTAATAAAAGCATTAGATACCATAGGAAATAATAACATTAAGGGCGTGTATGTGGGGTGTAAAAAGGCAAATACCGATAGTGATCGTACAGTCCCTCCTCGCCTAGTAGGTCGTCTAGCCACCACCATAGTCATGGAAGATGGTCTTTACATAGGATAAAAGATGAAAAAGATTATATTTACAGCTTTAGCTATCTTGGTAATAGCCATATCACTAATAGAAATAAATAAAAGAATAAATAAAGGAAATTTAATGGATAACAATAATACATATATAGTTATAGCTCCGAATGGAAAGGAGGTCTGGCTTGATAAAAATACAAATTTAATAGTAGCAAAGCCAGATAGTAAAATAGATGCTAAAAACAGGATCGCAAACAAAGAAGCTTCTGAGTTAGTTGTTCAAGCCCGCTCCATCCTAGACTCATCTCCATATAAAAACTATAAACCACTATACTATAACCCTAAACCAAATTCTTTAGGTCAAACAGACTATCTATCATTTAAGCCATGGCTAGATATTAGCTATAAACCAAGCTCAACTAAACTATCACCTTGGACTAAATCAGAAAAAGCCTACTATGAAAGCTTAAAAGATAAAAGAGATAGATATATCTATCTAGTAAAAAGAAGTAATCTAAAATGCACTATGATAGATATTCATGAAGATGCAATAGCTAGAGTAGATAGTAATGGCAAACTAACTAAACCAGAATATGCTGAAATTTATGATGAAGTAAATGCTAATAGAAATACTCTAAAATCAGAACTGTTTGCAGCAGAGTGGAATATATGTGCCGGAACTTTAGGAAATACGGCTGGATTTTCAAGAGGAGTTGGACTAGGATATGCAGGATTTAAAGCAAGAGCATATCAATCAATGTTTCTATCAGCTCAGCTCGGTCAAGATGGGGCTTTAGAGGCTTTAGCTGATATGTTTGAATATTCTACATACCTAGCAGGTATAAACAAAAATTTACAAATGGCTAGAGAATTTAGAAAGGTAGCCAGCAATCCTCCACTAGACGAATATGGCATGATGCCTTACCTTGATGAGATAGTTGGTAATTACTTTGTGATGGATTTTAATAGGGGTGGGGTCGTTAATAATCCAGATGGCTCAATCCATAGGCATTTAAGAAAGCTCGTAGAAGATGAAGGAAAACTACTAGACCCTAGAGACCTAGACGCAAATGAGACTACAAGGGAAGAATTTGAAAAATATTCAAAAAAAGTATTAGAAGATTATAAGGAAAAGTTTGACGAAGTTGGTTATCCAAACACATGGGATGATCGCGATTTATCTCTCTACATCGACTCCACCCTCCTAGAAGCTAAAATAATGTCTCTAACTCCACCAGAAGGATATCCAAATGCACCATACTACAACACACCAGAAGAGTTAACAAGACTATATGAGGCTGGTAAATTAGATAAAAAACTAAACCCTCTAACACCAGTAATGTATAGAGAAAGCTTTCCTGAAGATCTTAGGCAAAAGATACTAAGTTATGCCAAAGAGCATAATATAAAGGATTAAATAATAAATTTAATATCTATGGCTCCAAACGGAGCCAAATATAAATATATTAAGCCACTACAATCAAAGATCTCTACGATAACCGGCCTAATAGAACTTTATAAAACCTCATATGAAAAACTAGAAGAAAACTATAAAGAGATAATGCATGTAGGCAATATGTTTGTCGCACTATTAACTTAAAAAAATAAATTAATTTTAGGAGATAATTGGACTTTTTTATAAGAAAAATCGCAAATAGCGATCTATACAAATTTTGATAAAGAATTTCAATATATTTTAATATCAAAATGAGCTAAATTTTGAAAAAATTAAAGCATATTTTTAAACTTGCTTTTAACTTTTTTGTTATAATATCCCATCAAAAATAAAAAGGATATTTTTTATCCTAATTAAGGTTTTAAATTTGAGAGTATATTTAGACAATAACGCTACAACAATGGTTGATCCTGAAGCTTTTGAGCTTATGAAGCCGTATTTTTGTGAAAAATACGGCAATCCAAACTCGCTTCATAAATTTGGCTCTGAAACACATCCAGCTTTAAGAATAGCACTAGATCAGCTCTACACTGGGTTAAATGCAAAAGATAGTGACGATATCGTCGTTACCTCATGTGCAACTGAGAGCAACAACTGGGTAATAAAAGGCATCTACTTTGACAAAATAACAACTGGCGAGAAAAAGCGTATCGTAACAACCGCAGTTGAGCATCCAGCTATTTTGGCGACTTGTAAATTTTTAGAAAAATATGGCGTAGAGCTTACTGTTTTAGATGTAAATAACGATGGTATAGTCACACCAGAACAGTTAAGAGCTGTAATGGATGAGAATGTAGCACTTGTTTCTATAATGAGTGCAAATAACGAAACCGGTATGATCTTTCCTGTAAAAGAGCTTGCTAGTATCGCTCATGAATATGGGGCTTTATTCCACACGGATGCCGTTCAAGCAGTTGGTAAGATAAAGATAAATGTTCAAGATCTTGACGTTGATTTTTTAAGCTTTTCTGCGCATAAATTTCACGGACCAAAGGGAGTTGGAGCACTATTTATAAAAAATAGTATGCCACTAAGTAGCTTGCTTCACGGCGGCGAGCACATGGGCGGACGTAGAAGTGGTACACTCGATGTTCCTGGCATCATCGGCATGGGTAAAGCACTTGAACTGGCAAATAAATTTATGGATTATGAGCACTCTCATGTTCGCCGTTTGCGTGATAAGCTTGAGGATGCAATTTTAAAAATTCCTGACGTTAGCGTCGTTGGTAAAAAAGAGCAACGTGTGCCAAATACCATTTTGGCTTCTATAAAAGGCGTTGAAGGTGAAGCTATGCTTTGGGATCTAAACAAAGCTGGCATCGCAGCTTCAACTGGCTCAGCATGTGCAAGTGAAACATTAGAGAGTAACCCAATAATGGAGGCCATAGGGGCAGATAAAGAGCTGGCTCACACCGCACTTAGACTATCTCTTTCTAGATTTAATACAGAAGAAGAGATTGATTATGCGATCGAGCACATAACAAAAGCAGTAAATAGACTAAGAGGTATCTCTAGTACATTTGCCTACGCCCCAGAATGGCATAAGAGTGGATTATAAAATTTAAAGGAAATAAACATGGCAAAGAATAATTTGATCGGAGGCTCTATCTGGGATGAGTATTCTAAGGTAGTACAAGACAGGATGAATAATCCTAAATTTATGGGAGAGATAACCGAAGAAGATGCTAAAAAGGCAAACGCAAAGCTTATTGTGGCTGACTTTGGTGCAGAAAGCTGCGGTGATGCGGTTAGGCTATACTGGCTTGTTGATGAAAAGACAGACAAAATAATAGATGCTAAATTTAAAAGCTTTGGCTGTGGCACAGCGATAGCTAGCTCTGATACGATGGCTGAGCTTTGTATCGGCAAAACAGTTGATGAAGCTGTCAAGATCACAAACCTTGATGTCGAAAAGGCTATGCGCGATAATCCAGAAACACCGGCTGTCCCGCCTCAAAAGATGCACTGCTCAGTTATGGCATATGACGTTATAAAAGCAGCAGCTGCAAGCTATAAAGGCATAGACCCAGAGCATTTTGAAGATGAGATCATCGTTTGCGAGTGCGCTAGAGTAAGCCTTGGTACGATTAAAGAAGTGATAAGGCTAAATGACCTTCACACAGTTGAGGAAATCACGCAATACACCAAAGCTGGTGCATTTTGCAAGTCTTGTGTAAAGCCTGGTGGCCATGAAAAAAGAGAATATTATTTGGTAGATATTTTGCGTGATACTAGGGCTGAGATGGAGCGTGAGAAGATCGAAGCTCAGGCAAATGCCCAAGCAAATCACACTTTAGGTGACATTAGCTTTGAAAATATGACGATGGTAGGGCAGTTAAAAGCGGTAGAGTCTGTCATAGATAAGGAAATTCGCCCAATGCTCGAGATGGATGGCGGAAATTTAGAAATTTTAGATATCAGAAATGATAACGGCGAAAATACTGATATTTATATCCGCTATCTTGGTGCTTGCTCAGGCTGTGCGAGTGGCTCAACTGGCACTCTTTACGCGATTGAAAATGTCTTGCAAGAGAGCTTAAGCCCAAAAATTAGGGTTATGCCTATTTGATTTATCAACTAGCCCTTGTGGGCTAGTTTTTATTCTCTTAAGAATTTTAAAATTTCACTTCTAATTTGATTCAAATCGCCCACAAATTTCTTCTCAAACTGCGATCGGTTAAAGGTTCTCTGACGCTTAGCAAGCTGGGCTGTGTGCGTGGCGATAAGCGTTTCTAGCTCGCTTTTTGAAATTTCACCCTCCAAAAACTGCTTGCACTCTTTTAGACCTATTGATTTTAATGGCTTTGGCTCGCTTTTATACTTGTCAAATAAAAACTTCGCCTCATCTATCAAGCCCTCATCTAGCATATTTTTCGTTCGCTTTGCGATGCGAGTTCTAAGCTCATCTTTGTCCCATAAAATTTCAAATATCGCTAGCTCTTTTATGATGCTCTCTTTAGTATTTTCTCTTAGCCAAATGCTTGGAATTTGGCTACTAAATTTATAAATTTGATACCACTTTTCGAGGCGATAAGAGTCATTTTGGCTAAATTTGCTTGCAAACTCAGGATCGATTTTTACAGCTAGCTCGTAAATTTCTTCATTGCTTAAATTTGGCTCACATTTTGGCACATCTGGCGCAAGTCCGCTAAGCATTGATTTTAGATAAAAGCCGCTGCCTCCTGTGATGATGAGTGGACAGTCTTGTAAGCGCGCAAATTCCTTTGCATTTTTATAAATTTCAAAAAATGCCCCAACGCTAAATTCTTCATCAGGATAAATTTCATCTACACCAAAGTGTTTTATGGCTTCAAGCTGCTCTTTATTTGGCTTTGCACTGGCGATATCTATCTCTTTATAAAGTGCAAGTGAATCAAGACTCAAGATGATGCCATTAAGCTTCTTTGCAAGCTCAAATGCAAGATCGCTTTTGCCACTTGCCGTGGTGCCAATTATTGCAAATTCTTTAAACAAGTCTAGCCCTCGTAAAACGAGCTAAAGAGTAAAATTTCATCATTTTCCTCGTTATTTTTGCTATCTTTTATAAGACTAGCCAAAACACCGGCAAAATACGGAGCAAAACTAAGTTCATTTAGTCCATAAGCTTGGTTATAGATCAAGTTACTATATATGTTATCGCGTCCAAGAGCTGGTTTATCGTTTGAGCTAAGAAGTACGTAGTTTGCCCTAAAGCTAGGCTCTTTTAGCTCGCTTATACCAAGATGTATCTTTAGTTCATTTAAAAATGCATTAATCTTTTCAGTTTTAACAAGCGTATCGATAGCGCCGACTTGTAAATTTGTAATAATCATAACGCCATTTTTAGTTGGATAAATTTTGGCAAATAGATCATTTAAAATGATTGGTTTTTTAGGGATTTGCCCTTCGTTTAGGCCAAGATCAATGGTGTAAAATTTAGCCAAAATCGCATTTAAGCTCGTGCCTAGCTTATTTGAAAGCTCTAAATTTTTTGAAGCGATCACAAAGTTATCGGCCTCATATTCGCCGTTATTGCCGGTAGCTTTTTGCACTATTTGTCCTTGCGTTTTTAGCTCATAAATTTCATCATTTATAAATTTTACCCCAAGAGAATTTAGCTCGTTTATCAAAGCTTTTTTGAGCTCATTTGTATCAATGCTTGCGTTGTTGGCTAAATTTATAGCGCCTTTTATGTTTTTATTTATTAGCCCAAAATTTGCAAGCTCTTTATTTACGCTTAAAATTTCTTGCTCGCTATGGGCAACCTTTATCTCATCAAGCCTTTTTTTAAAGCTTTCATCATCGCTAAAAAGTAGATAAACACCGCTCTCATCGAAATTTATCTGCGGATATTTGTTGTTTAAATCTCTTAAAATTTCAAAGTTTTTCTTACCAAATTTTGAAAACAAAATTTGCATCTTTTTGTCGTGAGCTTTGGTTGATTTAAGTGTAAAATTTGTCATCCAAGCTCTAAAATTTTCATTTAAGCAAATACTTATATCAAGCTCGCTTTTTTTGCTAACTAGCCCCATAAATGAGCTAGATATCGCTCCATCTTTTGCAAGAGCGTGTGTGCCAAAAGGCGTTAAAATTCCATTTGTAAAATCATCTTTTTGGTTGCTAATAATTAAAATTTCTTCACCCTTTTTAGCTAATTCGTAAGCCGTAAATAACGCACTAAAACTATCTCCAATAATCGCTACTTTGCCCATAATAACCCTTTGTTTTAAATTAATCTTGTAATGATAATATAAATTCAAATTTAAAGCAAAATGGTGTAAAATCAACCATTTTTAAAGAAAATGGAAATTTATCAAATGATAGAAAAATTAAAAATTATCGCTGAACTTATCGTTTTTAAGCATTCTGTTTTTGCTTTGCCTTTTATTTTTGTTGCGATGATAGTTGCTAGCAAGATAGAAAGTGGCTCAGCTTGGTTTGGCTTTAAACTACTTATTTTAGGTACTTTTTGCGCTGTTAGTGCTAGAAATTTTGCTATGGCTTTTAATAGATACAAAGATGAAGATATCGATAAGCTAAATCCGCGAACTGCAAGCCGTCCAAGCGTTGATGGTCGTATCGGTAGGAGCAATATGCAGCTTTTTATAGTGGCAAATGCGTTTATTTTTATCGCATGCGCTTATTTTATAAATTCGCTCGCATTTTGGCTAAGTTTTCCTATTTTAGCTATTCTTGGCGGATATTCGCTGTTTAAGCGCTTTAGCGAGCTAGCACACTTGGTGCTTGGCCTTAGCCTAGGTCTTGCTCCCATCGCTGGCGTGGTCGCAGTGAGTGCTGCTATACCGCTTTGGAGCGTATTACTTTGCCTTGGTGTGACATTTTGGGTAGCTGGATTTGACTTGCTTTACTCACTTCAGGATATGAAATTTGATAAAGAAAACAAGCTCTTTAGCATACCAGCTATTTACGGCGACAAGGCTACACTTTTTTTATCAGCCATTTTTCATGCTTTAGCTTTTATATTTTGGCTACTTTTTGCTTGGGCGGCTGGGCTTGGAGCGATGGCATTTTTTGGAATTTTAGTAAGCGGCGTGATCTTATTTTTTGAGCATAGGATCGTAAGACGCGACTTTAGCAAGATAGATAGAGCATTTTTTACGTTAAATGGCTATTTGGGAATTTTATTTTTTATCTTTGTTTGGATTAGCGTATTATGAGTGAGATTAAGCTGTTTAAGGCACCTCTTGATATGGAATTTGAGTCTGATAAAGATGGGAGCGAGAAATTTAAAAGAGAGTTTGACTCCATTTTGCCGGGTGAAGAGGATGCGCTTGGGGCTTGGCTAAAACGAGCTAAATCGCGTGGCGAAACCAAAGAGAGCGATCAAGTTTTATTAACTTTACTGATCGAGCTTCATAGAAAAGTCGATGCTCTGAGTGATTATATTAAAAACGAACATAAGCAATATTTGCCACTAAAAGAGAGGACGAGTATCGAAGAAATCGGCTTTACACACATCAAAATAAGTGAAGAGAAATTTATAAAAGATGAAATTTACTACGCAAGGATTGCTATGCCTATCTTTCCAAAGAGAAATTTGAGCCTTTATTTAAGGGCTGTTAGTGAAAATTTAGTAAAGATAGAAAATATGCATGAAGAGGATGAAGCCGATTGGAACGCTTACGTAACAGCTAGAGAGCGTGTAATGATAAGAGAAATGAGAGCGAATTCGTAAAGGAAAAATATGGAAATTTATATTTTTTTAGGCTTTGGTATCGTTTTGGCGATAATAGTAGCTTTAATGTTGATAAAAGATAGTGAGACAAATAAAAAATTTGCGAGATTTGAGCGAGCGATAGAAAGCGTTATGCAAGAAAATTTCAATCTAAAAAAGCAAATTTCAATGCTTGAGGGCGAGGCGTTTAAAAATAGCGAACAATATGAGCCACTTAAAAAACAGATAAAAGAAAATATTGATTTACAAATAAATGAAAAGATTGTACCAATAATTCGTGCGATTAAGAGTATTGAGCGAGTAATTGATGATTTTGCAACAGAGCAAAAAGATAGGATAGTTAGTCTTGAAGAGCGAACAAGAGATATTAATAAAATCGCACCAAGCGTCATCAATGAAGAAGAACAAATTCTAAAAATGTTTAAAGACGGAAAAAGTGCAGCGATGATCGCAAAGGACCTTCATGTTGGAATGGGGCGGGTCGAGTTTGTGCTTAAATTTCATAAATTAGCCTAAATTTATAGGCTAATTTTAAAAAGACTAATCTACTCTTAAACTACAAAAATTGGCTTAAATTTTTATTTTGATTTAAATCTTTTAACATATAATTGAAAAAATTATAAAAAGCTCTAACCAAGCTTAAGAAGGTGCTTTATGCTAATCGATAAATATGGTCGGGTTGTTGATTATTTAAGGATTTCTGTAACTCAGCGTTGCAACTTTAGGTGTAGGTATTGTATGCCTACAACGCCATTTAGCTGGACGCCAAGGGAGAATTTATTAACCTTTGAAGAGCTATTTTTATTTGTAAAAGTGGCTATCGATGAAGGTATAAAAAAGATAAGAATTACTGGTGGCGAACCGCTTGTACGTAAGGATTTGGACGTTTTTATAAAGATGATAAGTGATTATAATCCAGACATCGATCTAGCACTTACTACAAATGGCTATATGCTTTCACACTTTGCCAAAAGGTTAAAAGACGCTGGACTAAAACGCATAAATATGTCACTTGATACACTAAATGAGCAAAAGGCTAAATTTATCGCACAAAAAAGCGTTTTACACGAAGTTTTAGCTGGCTTTGAAGCAGCTCATGATGCTGGATTAAAGGTAAAAATAAACACTGTTGCACTAAAAGGCGTAAATGATGATGAGCTTATAAATTTGCTCGAGTTTGCTAAATTTAGAGATTCTCAGATTAGATTTATTGAGTATATGGAAAATTCACACGCTAAAGATGATTTAAAAGGGCTAAGTAGCGATGAAATTTTAAAAATCATCTCACAAAAATATAATGTCACGAAAGATGGAAAACTACCAAATGCGCCCGCGTCTATTTATAGGCTCGATGATGGTTATAAATTTGGCATCATAGATCCACACAAGCACGACTTTTGCGAGAGTTGCAACCGCATCAGACTAAGTGCTGAGGGACTTTTAATACCTTGCCTATACTTTGAAGAAGCTCTTAGTATCAAAAAAGCGGTTGAAAAAGGTGATATCGTAGCTGCAAGTGAAATTTTAAGGCAAGTGCTAGCAAATAAACCAAAAGAGAACAAATGGGCGATAGGCGCTAGCAATGAAACCTCTTCGCGTGCCTTTTATCAAACTGGTGGTTGATGAGCAAAGAGCTAGAACTAGTTGAGGCGTTTTTAAGTATCCAAGGCGAGGGGGCTTACCAAGGCAGACTCGCCATATTTTTACGCTTTTTAGGCTGCAACTTAAACTGCTCTGGCTTTGGCGTGCAAACAAAATCTTTAAAAACTGGCGAAAGCTTACTAGGATGTGATAGCATAAGGGCTGTTTTTAAAGGGCATTTTAATTATAAAATTTACAGTGTAGATGAAATTTTAGGCTTAGTTGATAACCTATGCAAAGGCTTAATGCAAAAACCGATCATTGTTTTAACCGGTGGCGAGCCGCTCATCTGGCATGAAAATGAAAATTTTATAAATTTGGTAAAGGAATTGCTTGAAGATTATGAAGTGCATTTTGAGACGAACGGCACTATCTTAATTAATTTTGCTAAATATGAAATTTATAAAAAATGCCATTTTGCACTTGGAGTAAAGCTAGCAAATAGCGGAGTTAATGAACAAAAACGCATAAATTTAGACGCTATTTTGGCTATTAAAAATAATGCAAGAAGTAGCTTTTTAAAATTTGTCCTCTCGCGCTTTGATAAAAGCGAGTTGGACGAGATTATAAATATAAAAAGTCAAGTTGATTTGCCAGTTTGGTGTATGGCAATAGGGGCGAATAAAGCTGAGCTAAACGAAAATGCTTTAAAAGCGGCAGAATTTGCCATAAAGTATGGATTTAACTACTCAGAGCGTATCCACATCAGGCTTTGGAGCGATAAAGAAGGTGTTTGATGATTATTAGAAAGCTTTTTAGATTTGAAAATGCACATATTGTGAGATTTTGCAGCTCAAAGCGTTGCAGAACTAGCATCCACGGGCACAGCTATGTGGCTGAAATTTTACTTAGCTCAAATTTTCTTGATAATGCCGGCATGGTCTATGATTTTGGCTTAATGAAGCAAAATATAAAAACGATCATTGATAGTTTTGATCACGCTACGACAATATTTTCAGGCGATAATGATGAATATAAAAATGATCTAAAAAAGCACTCGGCAAGATGGATCGAGATCCCGCTAAATCCAAGTGCAGAGCAGTTTTGCCGTATATTTTTTGTACTAATAGAAAGATTGCTTGAACTTAGTGTTATGAACAATGGTGAGCGTGAAGTGAAGCTTCATAGCATTATCGTGCATGAGACTGATACGGGCTATGCGCAGTGCTTTAAAGAGGATGCCGTAAATGCGCAAATGGGCGAGATAAAGCTAGATGAGATCAAATTTTCAGATGCTATCATAGAAGAGTGGGAAGATAAAAATTTATTCGAGAAAATGAAAAATAGGTTAAAAATAGAAATTCCAAAGGACGTTTGATGAAAAAAATTATAACTTCTTTTTTATTTATGGCTGGTCTATTTGCGGGTTGTGGAGATAAAGATGAGGCTAAAAATGATATTAGCGAGCCAGTGCCGAGTGACGTGACCATAGCCCAACCAGACGCAAATGTCACAATCGATGAACAACTTCCACCTGAGCCAGTTGTAGAAGAGAACGAGCCTTCTAAAGATAAGAAATGAACGAACATCTCTCCTCACTTTTTGCATATACTTTGCCTTTTCATGTGACATTTTTTTATGCGCTAATTGCCTGTAATATACTTTATTTAATACTTACTCAGTTTAGTAGCAATAGTAAAAACTATGTGCTTCGTATAAGATATTTTTTACCGATTTATCATATGTTGCTTAGTTTTCTTACGCTTACTGGACTTATTTTATGGGCGTATTACGGATATGAGTTTAAATTTAATGCCATAAAAATGTTAATCATCTTAATAATTTTAATCGCACTTAGTGCCATAGGTTTTAAAAGGCTAAAAATTTATGCAGCTAATGGCGATTTAGAAAAATTTAAAAAATTCGCCCTTATCAAGGGATTTTGTGATCTTATTTTAGTCGTAGTTGCAGGGATTTAGATGAAATTTTTATATGATAAAAATGCAGGTAATGAAAGCTTAAAGATAGTAAATGAGGCTTTTTTACACCTAAAAGCTAGAAGAATGCAAGCTGGTGAGCGAATAAGTGTTAGAAATTTACGAGACTTTAAAGAGTATATTTATGAAATTGATGAGATTGATAGGCGAAGTGCGAGCTTAAGTCTTGTCTTTGCCAGCTTAAATGGTGAGCAAAAATTCGACTTTACAATCGCTTGGGCTATCGTCGATCCAAAGACGATTGAAAAGACATTGCCATTTTTAAACGAACTTGGCGTTGGTAAAATAGCTTTTGTCTATACTAAATTTTCTCAAGCAAATTTTAAGATAGATATTGAAAGGCTAAACTACATAAATGCTCTATCTTGCGAGCAGTGCGGACGAACTTCACTAATGGAGTTTGAAATTTATAAAAATTTAGACGAGCTAATGAGTGTTTATAAAAATGTCTCAGCTATAAATTTTGGCGGTAAAAATTTAAATGAAAAAAGAGATGATGAAATTTTAATAATTGGTCCAGAGGGCGGATTTAGCGAGGATGAGACGGCTAAATTTAAAAATAGCTACGGCCTAAATACAAAAAATATCTTAAGATCACAGACCGCGGTTATCTCAGTAGCGGCAAAATTCCTAGCTTAATTTATTTGATTTTTAGATTTCTTTTTATATAATCAGCAACTTTTAATGTAGATAATTAGCCCAAAAATAATAAAGGAAAAATGATGAAAAAAGATATCCATCCAGAATACGTAGATTGCACTGTAACTTGTGCTTGCGGAAACACTTTTAAAACAAAGTCAAACAAAAGCGAGATCAGAATTGACATTTGCGACAAGTGCCACCCATTTTTCACAGGCAGCGAAAAGATAGTTGATAGTGCTGGCCGTGTTGAGAAATTTAAGAAAAAATACGCTCAAAAATAAGCCTTGCTCTACTTTATTCCTACTCCAATAGGAAATTTAGAAGATATCTCGCTTCGTGCGATTAGAATTTTGCGTGAATGCGAGATAGCTATTTGCGAAGATACAAGAGTCTGCAAAAGTCTTATAAACTTGCTAAATGAACGTTTTGACGCAAGTATAAATATATCAAAATTTATTCCACTTCACACTCACAACGAAAATGATTTTTTTGTAAATTTAAGTGATGACTTTTTTAGCAAAAATGTAGCCTACATGAGCGATGCTGGTATGCCAGGTATCAGCGATCCAGGCGTTAGCCTAGTAAGATACGCTCAAAAAAATAACATTGAATATGAGATTTTAAGTGGAGCAAATGCCGCACTTTTAAGTGTAGTCGCAAGTGGACTTTGTGATAAGGAATTTGTCTTTTTGGGCTTTTTGCCAAACACTGGTAGAGATAGAGCCCTCGCTATCCAAAATGCTCTAAATTTAGCTTATCCAGCCGTTATTTACGAAAGCCCAAAACGCATACTAGGCTTAGTACAAAGTATCACAAATCTAGAACCTGAGAGAAAAATTTTTGCCATAAAAGAGGCTACAAAAAAATTTGAGACTAAATTTAAGGATAGAGCCAAAAATTTAGTCCAAATTTTAGAAAAAGCAAATTTAAGTGGAGAGTGGGCGATTGTCATCTCAAAAAGTGACAAAACAGCCACTCAAAATATCACAAAAGATGAGATACTTTCGCTTGATCTTGCTCCAAAAGTAAAAGCAAAATTGCTTAACAAAATAACTGGAGAAGATGTAAAAAAGATATATGATGAGCTTATAAAAGCTTAAATTATAGGCTATAAAACTAATAAGTGATACTAAAACGAAAGTGCAAAATTTACTCTAGCTACATACAAAAATAAGTTAAATTTTAATTGACTTTAGCTACCATAGGTTACCATGATAATATACGGAAAACAACTATTTTTACATATTTTGAACAAGCGACCACAGATACTAGAAGAGATATATCTCTCAAAAGAGTGTGACAAAAAACTCTTCTCTAAAATTTGTGGCACAGGCAAAAAAATCATCCGCGTGGATAATCAAAAAGCACAGTCTTTAGCTCGCGGTGGGAATCATCAAGGTTTTTTAGCGAATGTTAGTGAGTTTGAATTTTCAGACATTGCTGAGCTTAAAAAGCTAAATTTTATCGCTATTCTTTATGGTATAAGCGATGTTGGCAATATCGGTGCTATCGCTAGAAGTGCCTATGCTCTAGGCTGCGAAGGTCTTGTGATAGTGGCAAAAAGTATAAATATGCAAGGCGTTTTAAGATCAAGTAGTGGTGCTGCTTATGAGATACCAATAGCGATTTTTGAAGATGGGCTTAGTTTATTAAATGAACTAAAGCAATTTGGTTTTAAAATTTATGCAACCGCAAGTAATGGTAAAAACGTAAAAGAGATGAAGTTTGCCGGTAAAAGAGCTTTGGTGATGGGCTCAGAGGGCGAAGGCATACCGCAAAAGGCTCTAGCGAAGTGTGATGAGTGTATTGGTATAAAGTTAAAAGAGGGCTGGGACTCCTTAAATGTAAGTGCAGCTTTTGCAATAATTTGTGACAGGATGATAGATGAATGAATTAGAGAATTTAAAAGAGATAGGTTTAAAGGAAATTTCACGTAAAACGCATATTGAGCCTACATTTTTACAATATATTTTTGATAAAAATTTTGAAAAATTATCACGTTTAAATATTAGGGGCTATGCCAAGATTTTGCAACGTGAATATGATGTTGATTTGAGCGAGTTGCTAGCTGAATATGATGCCTTTATGCAAGAAAACACCCCTGATGAGAGTCACAAAACTAAAGTTACTCCAAAAATTTCTTCTTACACTCCAAAAGATATTACCATACAAAAACAAAGCGGTAGTGGCGGTGCTGGATTTTTATTTTGGCTCATCATTTTAGCTATTATCGCTGGTGGGGCATATCATTTTGATGCTTACAAATATATCGAGAATTTTTTATCGTTTTTAAATGACGAGAATAAAAGCGTGAGCTATTCACAGTCAAGCATAGTAAATGAGGTGAAGAAAAATATCATCGATACAAATATCACCATCTCTCAAAATAGCCCTAAAATAGAAGCAAACATATCAAGCATAAAAATTTCAGCTCCAGTTGAGCAAAATGTGACAACAAGTCCTGCAAATATAGAGCAAAACGCTGTGAAGCCAAGCATGGCAGCTCAGCCAGCTCCTAAGATAGAGCAAAACATTACAAAGCCACTAAATGAGGCGGTCATTACACCAAAACAACGCGTCTGGATAGGCATCATTAATCTTGAAAATGGTCAAAAAGTATCAAACGACACAAGCAAAAGCATAAATATAAATTTAGACCAAAGGCAGCTCGTAGTTTGTGGAAATGGCAACATTGAGCTAAAGATCGGCGATAAGGTAACAAAATATAATCCAAGTCGTCCAGCTAGATTTTTAGTGGAAAATGGAGAGATGAAATTTGTGAGCTATGATGAGTTTGTAGAACTTAACAAGGGTAAATCTTGGTAAGAAAAATAGCGATTTTCACCGCTTTTAGTGTATTTGCCTATGCTTTTAGCTTACAAACTAGTGCAAGTGCTTTAAGCAATGTTGAAAATGTGCAAATCTCTTTAGAAAATTTAGACCAAAATGGCTCACTCAATGTCAATGAGCTAGTATTAAGATTAAAACAAAACTCAAGTTACGATAGCATTTCATTTGGTTCAAATAGTTTGAATTTAAAATTTATAAGCGAGCAAAAAGTTCCTTCTATATTATTTGTAAAATCAATAAATTCAACTCTGGATGATGCCAACATAAGTATCTCAAGGATAAATTCTCTAAAAAATGGAGATCAAATTTTTTATGGAATTTCAGCCATAAAAAATGGCGGAATAGATCCAAGTTTATTAAGCTTAGCGCTTAGTCAAAACGGTTTTAAAATTTTAGGATTTGATAGAGTTGATGGTAATTTAGAGATATTTTTAGATGCTCAGAATATGATTCTTAAGGCTACAAAGGTAAATTTTGACGAAGAGACGCCACTTTTAAAAAGCGGTGGTACTTATTTTGTTGATGTTGAGGGTGCAAGTAGTCTGGATATCGCATCAAAAGAGTCAAATAGATGGATGCCACTTGTTAGGATTTATGATAAAAATTTAAATCAGATCGACTCTATAAAAGAAGAGCAAGCAAAAACCGCCATTTCTATAAATTTAGCAATAGGCGCAAAATACGCATTAATTAGCGACAATGTTGATATAAATAATATAAAAAATGAGATAATTATCAAGCTTATAAAATAGGAGTAAGCAGTGTTTGATGAGATAAGATTTAATACAATTGAGCGTTTACCAAACTACGTTTTTGCCGAAGTAAATGCAATAAAAATGGCTGCACGAAGAGCTGGCGAGGACATCATCGACTTTTCTATGGGTAATCCTGAGGGCAGAACACCACAGCACATCGTCGATAAACTATGCGAAAGCGCGCAAAAGGACAAGACTCACGGCTACTCAGCCAGTGCTGGAATTTACAAGCTCCGCCTTGCCATTTGCAACTGGTACAAAAGAAAATACGGCGTAAATTTAGACCCAGATACCGAAGCAGTCGCTACGATGGGTAGCAAAGAGGGCTTTGTTCACTTAGCTCAAGCCGTGATAAACCCAGGCGATGTGGCTATCGTGCCTGATCCTGCTTATCCGATACACACGCAAGCGTTTTTATTTGCTGGCGGAAGCGTCGCAAAGATGCCACTTCACTACAATGATAAATTTGAGCTAGATGAGAATAAATTTTTTGAAAATTTGATCCAAACTATACACGCAAGCTCACCAAAGCCAAAATACGTAGTCGTAAATTTCCCTCACAATCCAACGACCGTGACAGTGCAAAAGAGCTTTTACGAGCGCCTTGTAAGTATTGCAAAACAAGAGAGATTTTACGTTATCTCTGACATCGCCTACGCTGATCTTACGTTTGATGGCTACAAAACGCCAAGTATCTTTGAGGTCGATGGTGCAAAAGATGTTGCGGTCGAGTGCTATACACTTTCAAAAAGCTACAATATGGCTGGCTGGAGAGTTGGGTTTATGTGCGGAAATAAAAGACTTTGCGCAGCACTTAAAAAGATAAAATCATGGGTTGATTACGGTATGTTTACGCCGATACAGGTGGCTGCCACAGTCGCACTTGATGGCGATCAAAGCTGTGTTGAAGAGATACGCCAAATTTATGAAAAAAGAAGAGATGTGATGATAGAGGCCTTTGCTCAGGCTGGCTGGGAGCTTAAAAAACCAAGCTCTAGTATGTTTATCTGGGCAAAACTACCGCCAAAAGTTAGTCATCTGGGCAGCCTTGAGTTTTCAAAGCAGCTTCTTACAAAGGCATCAGTCGCAGTTAGTCCGGGTATTGGTTTTGGCGAGGGCGGAAATGACTATGTGCGTCTAGCTCTTATCGAAAATGAAAATAGAATAAGACAAGCAGCAAGAAATATAAAAAAATATTTGAAAGAATTTGAATGAATGTAGCGATATTGGGCGTTGGAACCGTTGGCGAGTCAGTTGCTAAAATTTTACTAAAAAATAAAAAGCTAATTGCAGCAAGAAGTGGCGAGGAGATAGTGCCAGTCATCGGAGTGGTTAGAAATTTAAATAAAAAAAGAGATGCTGGCATCCCTTTGACTGATGATATAAATAGCGTTATAAACCGCGATGATATCGATGTTTTTGTCGAACTTATGGGTGGTGTGGAAGAGCCTTTTAGGGTTGTGAGTGAAATTTTAAAGCGAAAAAAAGCAGTCGTGACCGCAAACAAAGCACTTCTGGCCTATCACAGATATG
The DNA here is from genome assembly GCF_015679985.1 of Campylobacter concisus. Taxonomy (NCBI): domain Bacteria; kingdom Pseudomonadati; phylum Campylobacterota; class Epsilonproteobacteria; order Campylobacterales; family Campylobacteraceae; genus Campylobacter; species Campylobacter concisus. The sequence continues at coordinate 234,761 of NZ_CP049239.1, forward strand.
CTTTGCAAAATTTAGCCAAAAATATACCATTTGGCTTTGAAGCAAGCGTGGCTGGGGGCATACCGATCATTAGAGCATTAAGAGAAGGCTTAAGCGCAAATCATATCGTTAGTATAAATGGCATACTAAACGGAACTAGTAACTTTATCCTAACCTCGATGATGGACGAGGGCTCAAATTTTAAAGACGCACTTAAAAAGGCGCAAGAGCTCGGATACGCTGAGGCTGATCCTACTTTTGATGTGGGTGGCTTTGATACGGCTCATAAGCTTCTTATACTGGCAAGCATCGCATACGGTGTGCATGGCGATCCAGAGGATATTTTGATCGAAGGTATTCAAAATATCACACCTGAAGATATATTTTTCGCAAAAGATTTCGAATACTCAATAAAACTTCTAGCAATTGCTAAGAAAAGTGAGGGTAAAATCGAGCTACGTGTGCATCCAGCGCTTGTACCGCAAAATAAAATGATAGCAAAGGCAAGTGGTGTGACAAATGCGATCAGTGTCGTTGGTGAAGTTGTTGGCGAGACGATGTATTATGGCCCTGGAGCTGGTGGCGATGCAACGGCAAGCGCGGTGATCAGCGATCTTATCGACATCGCAAGAGATAGTAAATCGCCGATGCTTGGATATAAAGCGCCGTTTGAATTAAATACGCTTGAGCTACTTGACCGCGATAGGATAAAGACGAAGTACTACTTTAGGTTAAAAGTCGAAGATAAAATGGGTGTGCTAGCAAAGATTACAAATTTAATGAGCGAAAATAACTTATCGATCGATAGCATACTTCAAAAACCAAAAGATGAGAGTGAATTTGCGGTATTGTTTTTTACGACACATACGAGTCTTGAGGCTGATGTAAGAAGGACAATTGAAATTTTAAAAGAGCAAGAGTATATAAAAGAAGAGCCATTTATGATGAGGATCGAGGAGTAGCTTGGGGTTAAAAGAGTATCTCTTCGGTAAAAGCTCGGAAGATAGGGCGTGTGAATTTTTACAAAAGATCGGTTTTGTCATTTTAGAGAGAAATTTTCACTCTAAATTTGGCGAGATCGACATCATTGCACTAAGTAGTGATAAAATTTTACACTTTATAGAGGTAAAAGCAACTAGCGGAGAATATGAAGCAGAGTATAGACTAAATAAGGCAAAATATATAAAAATTTTAAAAACTATAAATTTTTATATGATGAAAAATGAGCCAAATAGAGATTTTCAAGTCGATTTACTCGTTATAAAAAATGAAAATTTAGAACTGATAGAAAATATTAGTTTATAATAAAATTTATTATTTAGATAAAATTTAAATTTAATTTGTATAATTGTTACATTTTAAAAACAAGGAGAAAAAATGGGAAAATACATCGAACTTACAAAAGAAAATTTTGATGTTACAAAAGAGGGCGTTGCTTTAGTAGACTTTTGGGCTCCATGGTGCGGACCTTGCCGTATGCTAGCTCCAGTGATCGAAGAGCTTGCTGAAGATTTTGACGGCAAAGCAAAAATTTGCAAGGTAAATACTGACGAAGTGCAAGATCTTGCAGTTGAGTTTGGCATCAGATCGATCCCAACATTGCTATTTTTCAAAAATGGCGAGCTAGTTGAGCAAATGGTCGGTGCGCAGTCAAAACAAGCCTTAACTGACAAACTAAATTCGCTTCTTTAATGAGCGAAAAAAGAAGAGGAAGCCTACTTCCTCTTACATATATATTTGGTTCATTTTTTGGTGCAGCTATGATAGCAGCTGCATTTGCGTATAGCAACTATCGTTTTTCACAATATAAATTTGTTGATTTTGCGAAGCTAGTTTTTTACGAAAAAAGCGAAATTTTCACTCCAAAAGAGCCAAAATACACGCTTTTAATCTTCAGCTCAAATCAATTAAAATTAGATGAAATTTTACCAATCAAAAATGAAACAGTTGTGGCAATCGATATCTTTCAAAAAAGATATGAGTCAAACTCAACACTAAAATATATAAGCTCGGATATTAATACGGTCTTGGAGCTGATGCGAAATTTGAGCATTACAAAGCTTCCAAGTAGTGTTGAGATAGTTCATCAAAGGGGCGAAATTTATAAACAAAATTCGCCCATAAATGTTTTAGAATAAAGGAAAATTATGCTTGATTTAGCGATCATCGGAGGCGGTCCAGCAGGACTAAGCGCCGGACTTTACGCCACTAGAGGCGGATTAAAAAATGTTGTAATGTTTGAAAAAGGCGAGCCTGGCGGTCAGATCACCTCGAGCTCAGAGATAGAAAACTACCCAGGCCAAAAAGCCCCTGGCGAGAGTGGCTTTGATTTTATGAGCACTTGGTGGAAGCAGTGCAGCGCATTTGGGCTAGTTCATAAATGGGCAAACGTTGTTGGCGTTAGAAAAAATAGCGACGGCAGCTTTGAAATTTTACTTGAAGGCGGCAAGAGCGAGCAGGCAAAAGCTGTCATCGTAGCAACTGGCTCAACCCAAAGACGCGCTGGCTTTAAAGGTGAGGATGAATTCTTTGGCAAAGGTGTTAGCACATGCGCAACATGCGATGGCTTTTTTTACAAAAACAAAGAAGTGGCTGTTCTTGGCGGTGGTGACACAGCTGTTGAAGAGGCGCTTTATCTAGCAAATATCTGCTCAAAAGTCTATTTAATCCATAGACGTGACGAATTTAGAGCGGCGCCAACTACAGTTGAAAAAGCTAGAAAAAATGAGAAGATCGAATTTATAACAAGTGCGACGATAAAAGAGGCGCTTGGCGATAAAATGGGCCTAACAAAGATTGTGCTTGATACCAAAAATGGTGAGCGCGTGCTTGATGTGCCGGGAATTTTTACCTTTGTTGGATTAAATGTAAATAATGAAATTTTAAAAGATGAAAACGGCAAATTTATCTGCGATATGGTCGATGGTGGACAGGTTAAGACAAACCTTAAGATGCAAACCAGCCTGAATGGGCTCTTTGTAGCAGGTGATATCAGAGAGGACGCTCCAAAGCAAGTCATCGTAGCAGCAGGTGATGGCGCAGTGGCTGCACTTAGCGCTATGAGCTACATAGAAAGCTTGCATTAATACTCAAATTTAGCCAAATTTTTGGCTAAATTTCTCTTCTTTTTTCTATTAAAATTTTGATTTTATACGCATTTTTAAAGCCTATTTGTAATCTATCTATAATAAATTTTATGTTAAATTTCAACCAAAAATCAAAGGATAAATTTTGGTAAAAATAGGCCTTTATGGTGCTAGTGGAAAGATGGCTCAAAGTATCATTTCTTGTTTAAAAGATGAGAAAGATGCCACTTTAAGCATCGCTTTTAGCCAAAAAAATGAGGTTAAAAATTTAAGTAGCGAGCTTTTGACAAATGACCTTGCTAAATTTTTTGAAGCGTGCGATGTGATAATCGACTTTAGTCAAAAAGAGGCGACCATGGCACTGCTAAACTACGCTAGAACCAATCCAAAACCATTAGTTATCGGTACGACCGGGCTAGATGATGACGAGAAAAATTTGCTCCACCTAGCATCAGGAACTATGCCTATTCTTTACGCAACAAATATGAGTTTGGGTGTGGCTGTACTAAAACGCCTTGCAAGGATTGCTTCAAAAACATTAAGAGAATTTGACATAGAGATCGTAGAGCAACACCACAGGCATAAAAAAGATGCTCCAAGTGGCACTGCGATGACACTTGCAGGAAGTGTAGCTGAGGCAAGAGATTTAAATTTAAAAGATGTTTTAGTAACTGGTAGAGCCGGCATGGTAGGGGCTAGGAGCAAAGACGAGATCGCAGTCATGGCACTTCGTGGTGGAGATGTGGTCGGTCGCCACACGGTTGGCTTTTATAATGACGGCGAATTTATCGAGCTAAATCACACCGCAACGAGTAGGGCAACCTTTTCAAAAGGCGCGATCAGGGCTGCCATTTGGCTAAAAGATCAAAATAGTGGCCTTTACTCGATAGATGATAGTTTAGGGCTTGATGATTAAATTTGTGCTTGATGATGTAGAGAACTATAAGCTAGAATTTGGTGATAAATTCTACCTGCCGGAGCGTGAAAAGCGTCAAAATTTAAGAACTGGCGATATAGTAAAGCTTATATTTAGATTTGAAGATGATGAATTTGCTCAGGTTGAGCGCATGTGGGTGGTCGTTAGTGAGACAAATAACGGCGAATTTACCGGCATTTTAGACAATGAACCATTTACAAAAGGCTGTTTAAATGCTGGCGATGAGATCAAGTTTAACTACAAAAATGTTCTTGAAATTTACAAAGATGATGAAAACTAAAGGAAAAAAATGTGTGCAATAGTTGGTATTATAAATTCTAAAGATGCAGCAAAGACTACCTATTATGCGTTATTTTCTATGCAGCATCGCGGCCAAGAGGCGAGTGGTATTAGCGTTTGTGATGATGGAGAAATTTCTACTCACAAGGGTAATGGTCTGGTTACAGAGGTCTTTAATGAAGAAATTTTAAGATCACTAAAAGGCGATATGGCTATTGGTCACAACCGATATGCAACTGCTGGTAAAAACTCGGGTCGTGATGCCCAGCCAATAGCCGCTAACTACTCTTTGGGACAAATTTCGATCGTCCATAATGGAAATTTGGTAAATAAAGATGAGGTTAGAGATGAGCTTATTAAAGATGGCGCGATATTTCAGACAAATATGGATACTGAAAATATCATCCATCTAATCGCAAGAAACCATAGCAAACACTTGCAGGACCGTATTATCGCGGCACTTGATAAGATAAAAGGCGCTTATTGTCTGCTTATCCAATCACGCCATAAAACCTTTGCCATAAGAGATCGCTGGGGTGTTAGGCCACTAAGTCTTGGCAAGCTAAAAGATGGTGGATATATCGTAGCTAGCGAGACTTGCGCTTTTGATCTTGTGGGGGCTAGCTTTATAAGAGATATTAGACCTGGTGAGATGATAGTCTTTGAACATGGAAAAAGTGAGTTTCAAAGCATTCAAATTTATGAGCCAGATCCTAGAATATGCGCATTTGAATATATCTATTTTGCTCGCCCAGATAGCGTGATAGAAGGTAAAAGCGTCTATGAAGTTAGAAAAAAAATGGGTGAAGTACTAGCTAAAAAGAGCAAAATTAAAGCAGATTTCGTCGTACCTGTACCAGATAGCGGAGTACCAGCAGCGCTTGGGTACGCAAATGAGAGCAAAATCCCATTTGAGCTAGCTATCACTAGAAACCACTATGTGGGTAGAACCTTCATCGAGCCAAGCCAAGAGATGAGGAATTTAAAAGTCAAGCTAAAACTTAACCCGATGTCATCGGTTCTAAAAGGTAAAAGTATCGTTGTTATCGACGATAGTATCGTTCGCGGTACTACTTCAAAAAAGGTGGTTGATCTTTTAAGACATGCGGGCGCTAAAGAGATTCATTTTAGAGTCGCTTGTCCTGAGCTTAAATACCCTGAGCGATATGGTATCGATACGCCAAGCTTTGAAGAGTTAATAAGCTCTAAAAAAAATGCAGAAGAAGTAAGAGAATATATCGGTGCAGATAGCTTAGAATTTTTAAGCATAGATGAACTTAAAGAAAGTATCGGCAATGAGCGAAAATATTCGCTTGTAAGCTTTGATGGTGACTATTTCATAAAGTGAAAAATTTAGCCATTTTTTTGCTTGTTGCAATATTTTTTAGTGGTTGCTCACAAAAGAGTCCAAGCAAAAAAGATGAAATTTCTATTTACGTAAGCTACTATGAGATAAATGGCACAAAACAGCAGCTACAAATAAAAACCGTTCAAAATTTCGCAGAACAAAATGCTAGTGTGCCATTTTTTGGTGTAGTAAATTTTTTAGCAGAAGATAAAATTTTAAATGCTTATTCGCTTGCAAAGGGTACTATAAACGTACTTGAAGTAAATAACAACTCTATAAATTTAAATAAATCAAGTGATATTCTGGCTTTAAAAAAAGCTAATGAGATAAAATTTTATGAGATAAGGCCTGATGTGCTTGAGAGTGTTAAATTTAGCTCAAAAAATAGTGTTTGCGGTGATTTTTTGTTACAAAAGCCAGTGCATGTAAATGTAGCAACAAACTACTATTTAAGAGATGATAGTTTTTTTGCAAGCATTATAGAAGCAAATTTCTTTTATAAAAAAGGTGCAAAGATCCTAAAAAAAGAGTTTGCTTACAATATAGCTGATGCCAAAATCCTAGAAGAAGCAAAAGAATTTACACAAAAGACAAAGCAGCTTTTTTTAAATGACTTACAAAAATTGGGCAGGCTACTTGACATACTTTGTACTTTTTAAAACTTTAACTTAAAAAATCGTGTTTATTGCAGATGCTAAAAAGATAAAATTTACTCTAAAATCAAACTAAGACTTAGAATTTATCCTATGAAATTTGTAAAAATTTGCTTTAAATTTGACTTAGTAGCAATTTAGTTTTGTGATATTCATGCCATTTTTAAAATAAGGCGGATATGGCATATATACGGTAAATGGTGTGCTTTTTTGCTTTGGTAAATTTTTGGCTACATCAAATTTATATTCAACTGTATTTGGCCTCTCGTCCTTATCTGTGCCAAGAATCCATGAGAAAAATGAAAGCCCACTTGGTTTAAAAAATGCTTCACCGCCAAGGTCATTTTTATTTAGCGGTTGATTGATTAGTTTGACTGTCAGTGTACAGTTACTAATTGTAAATTTACCGATATTTCTCACTTGCCCTTTAAAAACGATACTCTCGTTTCGCAAAATTCGCTCACTTTTTACATTTTCGAGCATACCTTTTTTTGTATATTTATCAAGCACTAGCATCAAAAAAACAGCAAGTGTGGTTGAGACTAGAATGTTTGTAAAAAATAGTGATAAAAATAACTTTCGCTCAGCCCTAAGTGAGAGAACAAGAAATAAAATGGAAAGCAGAGCAATCGCAAAAAGAACGATAATATGAACGATCGTAAAATATGCTGAGCTCATCAAAAACACTCCATTTTTTTAGAGATATTGTAGTCTATAAATGCGAAATCATTGATAAAATCTTTAACCTCAATGCTTTGCTTTGGCAAAAATTCCTCGTTTAAGATGATTCTTTTTCTAGCAAATGGATTAAGTGAGTTAAAAAAATCTTTCATATTTTGCCTTGAGCTTAGATAGAAGTCAAGCTCGATTTTACAGATACTAAGTGCATTATTTGAATTATTTGTAATATTAAAATCAACCATTAGTGCATCAACATATTGAAGCTGCTTGGTGGTTATTTTGCTTATGCTAACTGGTCTTAAATTTTCATTTATATATTTGTTTGCGTAGTAATTACCTACAAAAAGTCCGAAAAAAGCAGCCAAAATAAATAAAAATCCTATCTGCCACCACGACTTTATCGCGATAAAAATTCCTAAAAGTACGATTAGTATAAAAGCTAAAAATATCCAGCCATAGGTTAGAAAATCAATGAGCTTTGCATTTTGCAATACAAAAAGCAAGTTGTGCTTAATGCTATTTAACATCTCGCGATCTTTTCTCTTCAATGCCGCTCATACCAAAACGCCTTACAAGTTCGTTTTTTACAGCATCTGGATGGATATTATGGGCTGAAAGTGCTACAAGTGCATGAAAGCAAAGATCGGCTGCTTCATAGATCAGATCATCTTTTGCTTTTTGCTCATTTTGCTTTGAGTTTTCTGCGAAACTAAGATCCTTTGCGGCCATTATAAATTCGCCAGCCTCTTCGCCAACTTTCTTTAAAATTTGATTTTCGCCTTTTTTAAAAAGACTTGCCACATATGAAGTCTCAGGGTTAGCATTTAGCTTTCTATCTTCTATCACATGGTAAAGCTCATCAAGCACACCATAATTTATTTTTTTGACTTCAACTTTTGTATCTAAAATTTTGCCGTCATGCAAATTTATCTCATTAAAAAAACACGACCTTGCTCCGGTGTGACAAGCTGCACCTCCGTTTTGAATCACTTTTAAAAGCAAAGTATCGTTATCACAGTCTAGAAATACAGCTTTTATCTCCTGTGTATTTCCGCTCTCTTCGCCTTTTTTCCAAATTCTATTTTTGGTGCGTGAAAAGTAGTGAGCGTAACGGCTAGATAGACTTAAATTTAGTGCTTCTTCGTTCATGTAAGCAAGCATTAAAACTTCATTTGTGGCATGGTCGCAAACCACTACTGGGAGCAATCCACCAACTTTTTGCCAATCTATGCTTTTTGTTACGCTGTTCATTTTTTACCTTTCGCTTGCCGAGCTAGCCTTGGTTTTATCTTTTGTATCTAGCCAGATGTTTGGCACAGCTCCGCCAGGCGTTAAGAAAATTTTAGCATCTTTGTTTTCTTTTAGAGCTTCGTTAAATTTGTTTTGCGTCTCGATTTGCTTTAAATTTAGTAGATTTTGATCTACGCTTTTTGCAACCTCTTTATTTGCATACGCGGTTGCATCAGCCTCGATTTTAATGGCATCAGCCTTGCCTTTTGCTTCAATGATCGCAGCTTTAGCGGTACCTTCAGCAAGTGCGGCTTGTTTTAAGGCTTCTTGATTTGCTCTTTCTACTTCGTATTTTGTTCTCTCAGCCTCTTGTTTTGCGATTTGGACGCGCTCGATTTGCTCTTTTACCTTTGAAGGCAAGATAATCTCACGAAGTTGCACTGTTAAAAGCTCAACTGGCTTATTTGGCTGAGAGTCGATATCTTTTCTTATGCCATCATCGATTTGTCTTGCTAGATCGTTTCTCTTTGTTGGAAGCTCTTCTGCTGTATATTTACCAGCGATACTGCGAACTACGTCACGAACGACGGGATCAACTATCTTGCTCTCCCAGCTAAGACCCCAAGAGGCAATAGTTTGAGGGGCATTTTCTGGATTTAAACGGTATTGCACAGTAATATCAATGCTAACTGGTAAATTTCTAGCATCAAGCACTGAAATAGAATTTTTACGTAAAATTCCAGCGCCAACGCCTTGATATGATTTTTGCATTGATTCGCCCATATCCTCGCCAGAAGTATAGTTTATGATCCTAACTCTGGTGTCCACGATGATGATATCTTGGATAAAAGGTAAAAAGAAGTGAAAGCCTGGTTGCAAAGGATTTGGCTCGTATTTACCTGCTGTAGACTTAATACCAACTTCACCTGAGTGAATCACTTTAAATGGCTGAGTAATAGCAAAAATAGCAATAATTGCAATTACAATGTAGGCAAGTGCTCCAAATTTACCAAAACCACTTGGTAGATTTGGCATTTTAAAGTCCTTTTTGAAAGGTGGCTCTTTGTCGCTATTTTGACTAGAGCCTCTGTTGTCATTACCTGGCTTTTTTTTATTGAAATAATCGTTTAAATCAGCGGGCATTTCGTTCCTTTAAATTTTTAAATATATGTTAAAAATGATTCATATTTTTTATTTAGTCCATAAACTACGTCAAAATAAGCTTTTTGTAGTCTCTTTGTCACTTCTCCTCTGGCTCCATTGCCGATAATGCGGTTATCTATGCTATTTATCGGTGTTACTTCAGCTGCTGTTCCTGTGAAAAATGCCTCGTCAGCTGTGTAAGCCTGATCTCTTGTGATGCGCTCTCTTCTTACTTCGATGTCAAGATCGTGAGCAAGTCTTATGACTGTATCTTGAGTGATACTAAGTAGGCTGTTGTCGTTTGGCGGAGTGATTAAAACGCCATTTTCAACGATAAAGAAGCACTCGCCTGGACCCTCAGCCACAAAGCCTTCGCTATCAAGAAGTAGCGCCTCGTCGTATCCAGCCTCTTTTGCCTCGTAGTTTGCCATTTGTGAGCTTAGGTAGTTTGAGCTAGCTTTTGCTCTATTCATTTGGGCAGCAGGTGCAAGTTTGGCAAAGCTTGAAATTTTAACTCTGATACCTTTTTCTAGGCCTTCATCGCCAAGATAAGCACCCCATTCCCATGAGGCGATAGCGGTTTGCACTGGTGCTTTTGTGTGAGCTACGCCCATTACGCCGTATCCTAAAAATATAAGTGGGCGGATATAAACATTGCCATTATATTTATTTGCACGAAGAAGCTCTATTTGCGCTTTTTCAAGCTCTTCCTCAGTGTAAGGTACATTTAAAACGGTCATTTTTGCTGATCTTAAAAGCCTTTTTGTGTGATCTTGAAGTCTAAAAATAGCTAGACCTTTTTTTGTTTTATAAGCTCTTGTACCCTCAAATACGGCATTAGCGTAGTGCAAAGAGTGAGTTAGGACGTGTACTTTTGCATCGTCCCATTTAACTAATTTTCCATCCATCCAGATAAATTCTGAAGCATTCATTGTTAAACCTTTCTTTTTTCTTAGAAATTTTGGTCTGAGTTTATCTAAAATTGCTTTAAATTTACATTTCTAAGACCAAAATTTGCAGATATTACCCGCCAAAACTATTTATCTAAAAGCTCTTGTATGATCTTTGCCATCTCATCGATTGATGAAGCTGCGCTTAAATTTATTAAGTATTTGCCACTTACCACAAAAGCCGGCACACCGCTAATACTTGCAACATCATAAGAGGCGAACCATGTATCTAAAAGCCCTTTTGCTCTTTCGCTATTTAGTGCTTTTTCGTAGTCGTCCTTGCTCACGTGAGCTGCTTTAAGGGCTAAATTTATAAATTTTTCTTTATCTTTGCCATCACTAAAATCATCTTTTTCATCATGTCTTGCTTTATAGATCGCAAATTTTGCTTGCTTAAATTTTGACTCATCGCTTAGTAGATCAGTCCCATTTGTTTCATCTATAAAGATAAGAGCAGCAAAAATTTTACTTGCAGTCTCGCCAAGCTTGCCTTTTGTGCTTAGGTGATATGGGATAAATTTCACATCTTCAAGCTTTGACATTAACTTTTTTGTGATAGTTCGGTCAAATTTATAGCAGTGCGGGCAGTCATAGCTAAAGACCTTAACGACTGAATTTTTAGGTACGTTAAGCGGTTTTGCTAGAGTTTGATACTCTATGCCTTCAGTTAGTGCTGATAAATTTAGCGCAAAAAACGCACTTAAAATTAGCATTTTGATAAGCTTCATCTTTGCTCCTTATTTTACAAGATCAGCTAGCACTTTTGCGGCGTGGTCTTTGGCTTTTACGCTTTTGTAAATTTTAACTATCTTGCCATCTTTGCCGATCACAAAGGTGCTTCTTGCGATACCAAGATACTCTTTGCCGTAGTTTTTCTTAACTTGCCAAACGCCATAAAGCTTTGAAATTTCTTTATCCTCATCACTTAATAGAATGTGCTTTAAATTTTGCTTTGCGATAAAGCCAACGTGAGACTTCACACTATCTGGGCTAACGCCAATTATAACTGTGTCATTTTTGATAAACTGATCGTAGTTTGCGCTAAATTCGCAAGCCTCAGTTGTGCAGCCTGGAGTGTTATCTTTTGGATAGAAGTAAAGCACCACATTTTTACCTATAAAGTCCTTTAGTGCGACCTTTACGCCGTCTTGATTTAGCGCTTCAAACTCTGGCGCTTTATCGCCAACCTCAAGTGTTATCTTTCTTTCTAAGTCTGCTTTGCTAAATTCGCTCATTTTATCACCTTTCTCTTATCTTCTACGCTCTCGCCACCTACGCCGATGTTGCTAGCATCGTGAGTTTCTATGAAAATCATAACCGCCTCTTTTTTCTTGCCAAGTACTCTTACAAGCGTCTCAGTCACCTCTTTAAAGACTTGATCTTTTTGCTCTTTTGTCGGCTCTGGGCCTGCTATTTTGATATTAACATAAGGCATTGTTGCTCCTTTTTAAGATGCAAAATATTAGCCAAAATGAGTGAAATTTCAGATTAAAGCCTTTATTTAAGAATTTGGCATTAAAATACAAAAACTTGTTACTAGGAGCGAAAAATGGACTACAACAAACATAACAAAGGCTTTGTTTGCTTTATGTACGGCTTTGGACGAAGCAGGGCAGTTTATGCTGTTTTGATGGTTTTAGTCATATTTTTGCTTGGTTTTTTGACATTTGGCTCAAGTGCTCAAACTGATATTTTAAATTTACAAATAGCCCTTAGTGTCATGCTTTGCGGGCTTTTACTCATCCTTGTAAATCCAAAAATTTTTATCATCAAGCTAATTGGATATTTAATTTCACTTGCTGGCGTTATGATCGCTCTTCACAATGCAAATTTACTAGGTGAAGGCTTTAGCTTATATTTTTACGCAAGCCTAGTCTTTGGCGCATTTATGATGCTCATGCTTCTTAGCTGGTTTGTTTACAACGCAAGAAGCAGTGAAATAAATGAAATTTAGTTCGCCACTCCCATAAGCACGCTTGTATAGGTGTTTTGCTTAGGTTCTGAGCTTGTTACATCATTTACATTTATGCGGCCAGCCTCAAGTCCAGCCTTGATGAGCGCTTCTTTTACTGTATTTGCACGCTCATTTGCAAGCTCAACTAGCTTTTCCTTATCCACTTCGATGATTTTTATTGCCTCTTCTCTTAAGGCTTTATCGCTTTTATCTTTAGCGTTTGGAACGAGAGAATTTAGCACAGTAATATAATCTTTACCACTTGAGGCGATTATTTGATTTATCTTTTGATCAAGCTTTTTTTCTTTAAAGTAGAGCACGTCTATTTCGGAGTAAGTAGGCGTGATGCTAAGTTTCATCATAGGCTTTGCAGTAGTTAATTTTATAAAATCAGCTATTTTTGGTGCTTCTGAGCTTATTAGCTCGCTACTTCCAGCAAGAAAATCAATAGAGCTTAGATCCTTGCTGCCAAGTCCTAGAGCATTACCTAAAAATCTAAACGGAGCTAACGTAATGTCTGCAAAGAGCTTTTTAACAGCAGCCCAAATGACACCGCCATATTTAAAGTCAGGATCGTCTAAATTTCCTTCAACTGGTAGGTCGATATTTATTTGATTATTTTGATCGCTTAATATCGATATAGCAAGCGAAAGTGGCAAATTTACAGCATCTTTTGAATCAACCTTTTCTCCAAGTGTGAGTGTGTCAAAATTTATAAGATTTGAGCCGTTTAGTTTTGAATCAACAACGCTATAATTTAGATTTAAATTTAACTTGCCTTTTTTTATTTTATAGCCCAAAAATTGCCCGCTATATGGCGTTATGTCGATTAGATCGATATCTTTAAAATCAAGCTTAATATCGGTATTTTGCTTTAGCTCAAAAGGAAATAATTTTGCTGTAATCTGAGAAAAGCCATTTTTGCCAACTATGCCTTTAAACTCACCAGAACTTGGACGTTTTTTATCGATGTCAGTTAGCTTGCCATTTAGATTTGAAATTTTTGTAGCAAATGGCATAAATAGTGACGCATCTGAAAAATCAACCTCGCCGTTGTTAAGTGAGAAATTTTTGATACTAAAATTTAGCTCGTCATCTTTTTTACTAGCCACCTTTTTGCTCTCAGCTTTTTGCTCATTTTGGGCTTTGTTTTTATCTTCTTTTACGATTTTGCTTAGATTAAATTCGCGCTCTTTGCTTAGATGAGCCTTGATAAATGGCGAATTTAGAGCAACTCCAGTAATTTCAAGATTATTTTTAAAAAGTGAAATTTTATCCACTTCTAAACTTTTAAACGCGATTAGCTTTTCTTTATTTTTATCATCTAATCTAATATCTTTTACACTAAGTTTTGCATCTGCTTTTATATCTTTTGCATAGTGAAGCTCGGCGTTTGCACTCATCTCTCCACTTGAAAGATCTGCCTCTAAAAATGGCTTTGCGTAGGCAAAATATCTTGGCAAATTTTTATCTTCAAGTTTGATTTTAGCAGTTATATCAAGTGGTTCAAGTTTGATCTTTGAGGTTAGGTCTAAATTTAGCTTTTGTGAGCTTTTCATATCCACTTTTGCGTCAAATGGCTTACTAAAATCGCTACTTAAATTTGCTATTTTTACAAATAAATTATCAAATTTATGAGTGATCTTCTCGCCTTCAAAAAGGTGAGTCAAAGCGATATTGGCGTTATTTACATTGATATTTTTTATGTCAAATTTAAACTCACTCTCTTTGCTTTTTGAAGCTGATGTATTCTCTTTTTTAGTTTTAGTGCGATGATTGGCTGTTTTTGCTGGCTCATGCTCACCAAGTCCAAGCTGGTTTATCGCACTTAAACCACTACCATTTAACTCTGAGTTAAATTTTGGTCTATTTACATCGATATTCTCAGCACTCAAAGCCATATTTAAAATATCAAATTTGATCGTTTTTGTAAGCACATCAGTGGTATCTAAAATCTCTTTATTTTTTGCCTTTAAATTTATGCCATTTATACTAAGCTCATCAAGAGTTGCAAGGCTTTTATTGGTATCTTGGGTAAAGCTAATGTTTGAGAATTTAGCCCCTGTCACATTTGCATTCGCATTTTTACTAAGCGGGGCATTGATGTCATCAAACGTTATTTTTTCAAGCGTTAGAGCTGTTTTATTATTTGCTAAATTTGTATTTAAATTTGAGGCATTTATATCTTTTAGATTTACTAAATTTTTACTGGTTTCGTCTATTTTCAGGCCGTTTGCATTTATGCTATTTAGCGTAGCTGTTGCGTTTAGCTCACTTTTTTCATTTAAATTTGCTAAAAGCGAAATATCGTTTAAATTTAGTGATTTTAAGCTTGCTGTTATTGCATTTTTAAATGACACATAGCTTAAATTTATGGTATTTAGCTCTAATTTAGCATCTATCTTGTCTGCTATCTTACTTGATAGATTAAATTTTGGAAGCTCTAGCTCACCAAGGCTTAGTTCATTTTTGCCCTCATCTATGCTTAGTGATTTTACATTTAAAAAGCTGTCCTTTAAATTTATATTTGTAGCGTTCTCGTCGGCAATTAAAGCGTAATTTATTCCTAAATTTATGACCGCATTTTTAAGATTTAGTGTGTCGTTATCGATGAAGCTAATCGCGACTGGATCGATACTAAAGTTCTTTATGCTGATATTGCCCTCGATTTTTAAGGGATTTAGCTTGATATCGCCATTTAGATCGATCTTGTGAGCTAGAGTCGAGTTTGAGTCAAAGATATGGCTACCTGCACTATTTTTCTTAGTATTTAGCGAGCTTAGCTCGTAGTTTATATCATCAAAATTTACGTTAAATGGATTTGTTAAATTTTGATCGCTATATGAAAATGAGCCTTTGATGATTTTTGCGTTATTTAAGGCAAAATTTATAGAGCTAGTGCTGTTATCTTCGGTAGTTGCGTTATCGTCGCTTATAAAATTGCTAAAGTTAAATTTTGAATTTTTATCCCTTAAAATTTTGACATTTGGCTCTTGAAGCCTAAAAATATCAACTTCAATTAATTTTTTAAAGATAGAAAATGGCTTTAGCTTGACATCGATTTGCTTTGTGCTAAAAAGTGGCGAAGTAGTGTTTAGTTCAGCATTTGTAGCATTTAGCTCAAAGGTAAATGGATTAAATTTAGCGCTCTCTACAAAAAGCGTTGCGTTGTAGTCTTTTAGATATTTTGGAGCGATATTTTTAATGCCATAAGGTATACCAAAAAATCCAAGAAGAGTATAAATAACTAAAAGTGAAACTACGCAGATGGCTGAAATAAGTGCTGTTTTTTTATTTTTATTCATTGTAAAATTTGCCTTGTTGTTGTCTAAAATAGGGAGAGATTTTACTTCAAAAAAGGTTAAAAGATAGTTAGAAATTTAAAACTTCTATACTATAAATTTACATTTAGCTTAATAACACTTTTATACGATTCGTATTACTATGCAGAAATATTTTTAAACAAAGGGGATGGTGATGAAGAAAATTTTGCTTGTCTTTTTTTTGTTGTTTGGCATTTTTTCTCATGCAAATGAAGATACCGTTGTAATCGCTATTGAGGAGCAAACACCTCGTATAAATCCACTTTACGATGAGGATCACGATCCTACGCTTTCACTCGTTTTTTCGGGGCTTACGAGCCATGATGAAAATAGCAACATCGTACCAGAGCTTGCGAAGTCTTGGCAAGTAAGCAATGATGGGTTGGAGTATATTTTTGAGCTAAGAGATGATGCTTTTTGGCATGATGGGGTGAAATTTAGCGCAAAAGACGTTAAATTTACTATCGAAGCGGCTCAAGATAAGAAGCTAAACGCGCCTGCTATCTCAAATTATGAAGTGGTAAAAAGTGTTGAAATTTTAGGTGATTATAAAGTAAAGATTACGCTTAATGAGCCTTTCCCGCCATTTCTTGACGCACTTAGTTTTGGTGTTTTGCCTGAGCACATTTTAAAAGGTAAAGATATCTCAACTGATAAATTTAACGAGGCACCCATCGGCACTGGCGCATACAAGCTTGTAAAGTGGAAAAAAGATGAGAGCTTGGAATTTGCGGCAAATGAGAAATTTTACAAGGGCGAGCCAAAGATAAAAAGGGTATTTTTTAAAATTGTTGGTGATGAAAATTTAAGGCTCGTTGGGCTTAAAAGTGGTGAGATCGATGTCGCGCTCATCTCTCCAACTGGTGTAAATTTCATAAAAGATGATAAAAAATTAAGCTTGCTTAAGTTTAAAAGCGCGGATTATAGAGCTTTGATGTTTAACTTTAATGATCCTCTTTTTCAAGATAAAAATGTAAGAATCGCCCTAAACTACGCTATAAATAAAGATGAGATAGTTAAAAATTTATTTCACGGATATGCAAGCGTAGCGAATAATCCTATAGAAAAAAGCTTTGCAAATGACAGCGAGTTTAAATTTAGCCACGATCCGCAAAAGGCCAAAGAGCTACTTGAAAAGAGCGGCTTTAAGAGAAACAAGGCTGGCTTTTTTGAAAAGGATGGCAAGGAGCTTGGCTTTGACATCTACGCCTTTAATAACGACATTTTAAGGGTCAATCTAGCCAAAATTTTAAGCAGTGAGCTAAATAAATTTGGTGTGAGAGCCAAAGCCTACGCAAAGCCAAGAACAGCCTTTAGTATAAGCGAGATTGATAGCTTTATCATCGGCTGGGGAAGCCCATTTGATCCAGATTTTCACACATATAGAATTTTTGGCGGATTTGCCGATGTGAGTGTGAATGAAAATAGCTGGAATTTTAACCACTACAAAGATGCAAACGTTGATATTGCCCTAAAAAATGCAAGATATACAAAGGATGTGGAGCTTAGAAAAAAATACTACAAAGAATTTCTAAAAGCGCTTTTTGAAAATCCACCTTATATTTTCATAGCCTATCTTGACTATCCGCTCGTCTTTAACAATAAAATTTTAGGCATCAAGACGCAAATTTTAGGCCACCATGGAGCTGGATTTTTATGGAACATAAGAGAGTGGCAAGTAAAATAGTGGATAAAAACTTTGTTTAGAGCCATTTTAAAAACAGCGATCTCAAGCCTTGGATTGCTATTTTTCATCTCATTTTTTCTATTTTTGCTCATATATTTTTTGCCAGGCAATGTCACTGACGTGATGTTTTCGAGGAGTGAGGCGGTAAATTTAGCCATAAAAGAGCAAATTTTAGAAAATTTGGGGCTAAAAGATGGCTTTTTTGTGCAGTATTTTAGATGGCTAGCTCACTTTGTCGCAGGGGATTTTGGCACTAGCTTTGTAAGTGGGGCAAGCGTTTTTTTGCTCATTAAAGAGAGGCTTTTAAACTCGCTTATCTTATTTTTTGCTTCGTTTTTTCTGATAGTTTTTTTATCATTTTTCTTGGGGCTTTTAAGCGCCATTTATAAAAACAAATTTGCCGATATCTTTATAAACTTTAGCTCGTTTTTGCTTGCCTCACTCCCTCATTTTTACGTAGCTCTCGTGCTAATAGCGATCTTTAGCGTTTATCTAAACGTGCTACCAAGTTCAGGCGCAAACGAGCTAGGATCTAGCGGCGTGGGGGCTAAATTTATCATCTTGCCAACTCTTGCCATCATCTTGCCACACCTTGGCGCAAATGTGAAATTTGTAAAAGACAGGCTAAATCAAAGCCTAAATGCTGACTTTATCCAGACGGCTCACGCTAGAGGTTTGGGGCGGGGCAAAATTTATCTCTTTGCGATAAAGCAAGCGAGCACCGACATAGTCTATTATTTCGCAACCCTTGTAGCTGGCGTTTTTGCTGGCTCATACGTCATTGAGAGTATTTTTTCATTTCCAGGTATAGGCAAGCTTAGCCTTGATGCAGTCATCGCCAAAGACTATCCAGTCGCACTTGCGATCATTTTGCTAACGGCTGTTTTTGTCGTTTTTGCAAATTTGCTAGCAAAAATTTTCGCTATCTTAGCAGATAAGAGAAATTTATGAGAAAAGTCATATTTTTCTTAGCCTGTTTTGTCTTTTTGGCACTTGTCACATTTGCCTTTGTGACGCCGTTTTTCTCTAAATTTGAGCCAAATTTCACTGACTTTATGATGGTAAATTTAGCCCCAAGTAGCGAGCATATCTTTGGCACTGACATTCTAGGCAGGGACAATCTCATAAGAGTGGCCTACGCACTTAAAAACTCGCTTCTTATCTTACTGCTAGCTGGCTTTTTAACGACGCTTTTTTCGCTCATCTACGCATATTTTGGCACGAGCAAGAGTAGAGTTTGTGAGAGCCTTTTTGATAAGGGGCTTGATGCTTTTTTAAGTATCCCAAACATCGTTTTCATCATGCTTTTTAGCTCATTTAGTAGCGGAGATCTGCTTATAACATCTTTTATCATCGCCATTTGCTCGTTTATGCAGGGCGCAAAAGTCTTTATGCAAAATTTAAGACTTAGTAAAAAGTGCGACTACGCCGAGCAAGTCGTGATAAATGGGGCTAGTAAATTTAGTCTTATCTGCTTTGAAATTTTGCCAAATTTAAAGCATTTAATAATTAGCATCTTTGGCATAAGCGCGATAAACGCAGTCGTCATGGAGGCTACGCTTGGCTTTTTTGGTGTGGGTAGCGACGCAAATAAAATAAGCCTTGGCATCATGCTAAATGAGAGTAAAGAGGCGCTTTTTCTGGGCTCTTGGTGGATGGTGCTTTTCCCTGGCGTGACGCTCTTTTTGCTCATCCTTGCAACCTCGATTATCACGTCAAATTCAAAAAATGGCAATATAAAAATATGATAGAGATTAAAAATTTAAATATTTTTTATAGGGATAAGAAGCTTTTGCATGAGCTTGATTTTGGCATGAGTGAGGGTAAATTTATAGGTATCACAGGCGCTAGTGGCAGTGGTAAATCGCTCTTTGCAAAGAGCTTAATAAGGCTTTTTGATGATGATTTTAGAGTGAGGGCAGATAAATTTAGCATTTATAAAAAAGATATCTTAAAACTTAGCCAAAATGAGCTAAAAGAGCACCGAAAAAAGGTCGCAGCGCTCGTTTTTCAAAACTCCGTTGCTAGCCTTCATCCGCTCTTAAACGTCGGCGATCACTTCAACGCCTATCTTGGCGGCGATAATAAATCAAATAAAGAGCTTGCATTTAGCTATTTTAGGGAGTTTGGGCTGGGTAATGCAAATCTCATCTGGCACAAATACTCATACGAGCTAAGTGGCGGTGAGGCGAGCCGCGTGCAGATCGCTCTTGCGCTTTGCTTAAAGCCAAAAATTTTAGTCTGCGACGAGATAACAAGTGGGCTTGATAGCATTAGCGCTAGCCACGTAGCAGGTATCTTAGAGAGTCTAAAAGGCAAGATGAGCGTTATCTTTATCTCGCATGATGAGGCGCTAACGAACTATCTTAGTGATGAGATTTGGCAGATGAGAGATGGGCGGCTAAATTTAAAGGAAAATGCGTGAAAATAAGGCTCAAAAACGTCTCAAAAAGTTTAAGCTTTAAGGAACATTTTAACGCTAGAGCTGAAGTGCTGCACCTTTTAGAGGGGATAAATTTCGAGCTTGATGATGGCGAAAATTTAGCCATTTTGGGTCAAAGTGGTAGTGGCAAAAGCACGCTTGCAAAGCTCATATCATTTAGCGAGCCAAAAAGTGGGGGCAAAATTTATATAAACAATGAAGAGATCACGGACAAAAATGAGCTCAAAAAAGATATCAGATATATCTTGCAAAACCAAAAACAAGCCCTAAATCCAGCGCTAAAAGTAAAAACAGCCATCGCTCACGTGAGGTTGTATCTTAAGCTTATCTTTAGCGAAAATGAGCTTAAAGAGCTTTTGGCAAATTTAAATTTAAAAGATGAAATTTTAGAAAAATATCCATCTCAGCTAAGTGGAGGCGAGGCGACAAGGGTCGGGATATTGCTAGCTCTTCTTTCAAAGCCAAAAATTTTGATCTGTGACGAGATAACAAGCGGGCTTGATAACGAGACAAAGCAAAAGATCATAAATTTGCTTTTAAGCTTAGATGAAAAGATCAGCATTATTTTTATCACGCACGATATTTTAAGTGCGATGAAGATAGCGCAAAAAGCGCTAATAATCGAGGCTGGCAAGCAGGTGGCGTGGGGTAAATTTGATGATCTTGCGAGCCAAAATGTGCTTAAAAAATACCTTGATGCTACAAAAATTTATAAAAATAATCTTTGATATAATGCGAGCAAAAAAGGTTAAATTTTGCTAGTTCACATCTGCTGCTCGGTCGATAGCCACTACTTTTTACAGCGCCTACGAAAAGATCATCCAAATGAACGAATAGTAGGCTATTTTTACGATCCAAATATACATCCATATAGCGAATTTTTACTGCGTTTTGAGGACGTGAAGCGAAGCTGCGAGAAGCTAGGTATCGAGCTAATATGCGGCGAATACGACTACGAAGCGTGGCTTAGTGGCACAAAGGGACTTGAAGATGAGCCAGAAAAGGGCAAAAGGTGCGAATACTGCTTTGATTTTCGTATGAAAGACTCCGCTAAAAAGGCACTTGAGCTTGGTCTAAATAAGATCACGACGACACTTTTGATGAGCCCAAAAAAGGACTTTACTCAGCTTAAAAAGGCACTTGATGAGGCGGTGGCTGGCTCAAATTTAGAGGCGGTCGCAGTTGATTATAGAAAAAATGGTGGCACAAGCGAGCAGTTTATCCTCGCTAAAAAGGACAAACTCTATCACCAAAACTACTGCGGCTGCGTCTTTGCGCTAAAAAAACAGCGCGACTCGCAAAATTTGCCCCAAAGTGAGCTAATGAGCGAGCTGCACGCAAGGACACTTTATGGCAGCATAGAAGCTAGGCTTGAGCTTTATAAAAAGGTGTGCGAGTACGAGGCGAGAGGTGAGAAATTTCACCTGTTTAGAAGGCGATTTTTAAACTACAGGCTTTTACGTGCTTATGTAAAATTTGAAGGTCATGTGACACCGAGCTACTTTGTGCTTTACTCTGGCTTTAAAAGAGAGAATTTAAAGCTTAATGTGGAGCATGCTTGCGAAATGGACGATGAGCTAAAAGAGGGTACAGTCTTTATGAATATAGAGCGCTTTAATAAATTTACAAACAGCAAATTTAAAAGCGTTGATGAGCTTTGCAAAAGACCGCTTGAGCTTGGCGAGGAGCTAAAATTTCGCCGTGATATAAGTGGGGAATTTTCGCAAAATCCTATCATCATCTTAGACGAGGTCAAAAAAGGCAGCTACGAAATTTACGCAAAGGCTGTTTTTTACAACGACAGCGAAGAAATTTTGGTTTTAGAGAGCTAAATTGATATCCATTAAGGCTAAATTTCAGAGATTTTAAAAGAGGCTAATAATTTTTTTCTTAGTATAAATTTGTTACAATCGCCAGAAATTTACATTACTAAGGCTAAAACGTGATAGACGTCGTAGAAATTCAAAAAATTCTTCCACATAGATTCCCATTTTTACTTATAGATAGAGTTGTCGAGCTAGAGCCAGCTAAGAATATCGTAGCTTACAAAAATGTAACCATTGGCGAGCCGATATTTCAGGGGCATTTCCCAGGTCACCCGATCTATCCTGGCGTGATGATAATCGAAGGTATGGCGCAAGCTGGCGGTGTGCTAGCGTTTAAGAGCATGAGTGATGAGCATCAAGCTGGTATCGAGAATAAAGTAGTCTATTTTATGAGCATTGACGGAGCGAAATTTCGCCATCCAGTCCGCCCTGGAGATAGACTAGAGTATAGATTAAATGTGCTAAAGCACAAAGGAAATATCTGGGTGCTTGAAGGCAAAGCATACGTAGATGACGCACTTTGCGCTGAGGCTGAACTAAAAGCGATGATAGTCGATAAATAGGCTTTTGCTTAAAAAAGAGAAACAATGAAAAATATCCACCAAACAGCAGTCATAGAAGATGGAGCGATCATTGGAGATGACGCAAATATCGAGGCTTATGCGTTTGTAAGTAAAGATGCGGTCCTTGGCAACAACGTCACGATAAAGCAAGGCGCAAGGGTACTTGGCAAGACGAGGATCGGCGATAACTCTCGTGTATTTAGCTATGCGATCGTGGGCGATATTCCGCAAGATATCAGCTATAAAGATGAGATTGATACCGGCGTCATTATCGGCGAGCACGCAACTATACGTGAGTTTTGCACGATAAACTCAGGCACGCACAAGGGCGATGGCATAACAAGGATCGGTGATAACGCCTTTATCATGGCCTACTCTCACATCGCACACGACTGTATAATAGGCAACAACGTCATTTTGGCAAATAACGCAACCCTGGCAGGTCACGTCGAGCTTGGTGACTACGCTGTTGTGGGTGGTCTTACGCCTATTCATCAGTTTGTTAGAGTAGGGGAAAGCTGCATGATCGCAGGTGCAAGCGCGCTTAGTCAAGATGTAGTGCCATTTTGCCTAGCTGAGGGCAATAGAGCATATATAAGAAGCTTAAATTTAGTTGGCATTAGACGTAGATTTGATAAAGAGCAGGTTGAAGAGCTAGTTCGCGCTTATAAATTTTTGTTTAATCAAGGCATCAGCCTAAAAGATCAAGCAAATGAGCTGATCGCAAAAACCAGCGATGAAAATGTTAAAAAAATGTGTAAATTTATATTAGAAACGACAAGAGGAATTCCGCTTGCAAAAGGAAGAGATTAATGGCTAGAAAGTGTAATTTTTGTGGAGAGGCAGAGTCTGCTGAGAGAAGATTACTCGCTGATATCGAAGGAAATGCCTATATATGTGAGTATTGTATTGCTGCTGCATACGATATGATACATGGAGATACTAGCGTAGAAGAGAGTAAAAATGACGAAACGATAGAGTATCAAAAGCTCACACCAAAGGAGTTAAAAGCGGTACTTGATAACTATGTGATCGGTCAAGATAGGGCTAAAAAGGTCTTTAGCGTCGGCGTATATAACCACTATAAGAGAATTTTTAAACAAAGCGACATCAAAGACGATACTGAAATTTCAAAATCAAACATCTTACTTGTTGGCCCAACTGGAAGCGGAAAGACGTTGATGGCTCAGACTTTGGCAAGATTTCTTGATGTGCCTATCGCAATTTGTGATGCCACAAGCCTAACTGAGGCTGGATATGTCGGTGAGGACGTTGAAAATATCCTAACAAGACTTTTACAAGCTGCAAATGGCGATGTTAAAAAGGCGGAGCAGGGCATTGTCTTTGTAGATGAGATCGATAAGATCGCTAGAATGAGTGAAAATAGAAGCATCACAAGAGACGTTTCGGGTGAAGGCGTACAGCAAGCATTATTAAAGATCATCGAAGGAAGCGTCGTGAACATCCCACCAAAAGGTGGCAGAAAACATCCAAACCAAGACTTCATCCAGATAGATACCACAAATATATTATTTGTTTGTGGTGGTGCATTTGACGGACTTCTTGATATTATTGAGAGAAGAGTTGGAAAAAATGTTCTTGGATTTAATCAAGAAAAACGTGGTAAAAACGAAAAAGAAAATTTACTAAGCCTGCTTGAGCCAGACGATCTTGTAAGATATGGCCTCATCCCAGAGCTTATTGGTAGACTTCACGTAGTAGCTACTTTAAACGAGATAACAAAAGAAGATATGGTGAAAATTTTAACTGAGCCAAAAAATGCGATACTAAAACAATATCAAAAGCTTTGTGCGATTGATGGTGCTACGCTTAAATTTGATGATGAAGCACTTGAAGAGATAGCAAGTCTAGCTATTGAGAGAAAGACCGGAGCTAGAGGGCTTAGAAGTATAATGGAAGAGCTTATGACGGACATAATGTATGAGCTGCCAGAGTTAAAAGAGTATGATATTGTTATCTCAAAAGAGACTGTAAAAGATAAGGCAAAGCCAATTTTAATAAAGCACGATAAGAAAATAGCGTAAAGGAAATAGATGTTTTTAGATCAGGTTATAGGTTTTTTCTCAAGTGATATGGGCATAGATCTCGGTACCGCAAATACACTTGTTTTGGTAAAAGATAAAGGCATAATAATAAATGAACCTTCTGTTGTTGCAGTAAGGCGTGAGAAATATGGCAAACAAAAAATTTTAGCGGTCGGACATGCCGCAAAAGAGATGGTAGGAAAAACTCCAGGCGATATCGAGGCGATAAGACCGATGAGAGATGGTGTTATTGCGGATTTTGATATGACTGAGCGCATGATACGCTATTTTATAGAAAAGACTCACAAAAGAAAAAGCTTTTTACGCCCAAGGATCATCATCTCAGTTCCTTATGGACTTACTCAGGTCGAAAGAAAAGCTGTTAGAGAAAGCGCCTTAAGTGCTGGAGCAAGAGAGGTATTTTTGATCGAAGAGCCTATGGCAGCAGCGATTGGCGCAAATTTACCAGTTCGTGAGCCACAAGGTAACCTAGTGGTTGATATCGGTGGTGGTACGACTGAGATTGGTGTCGTCTCGCTTGGTGGTCTAGTTATTTCAAAATCAATCCGCACAGCTGGCGATAAGATCGATATTAGCATTGTTAATTACATAAAAGAGAAATATAACTTACTAATAGGTGAGCGAACTGGCGAGGAGATAAAGATCGCCGTAGGTTCTGCCGTGCAGCTTGAAAAAGAGCTAAGCGTAGTGGTAAAAGGTCGCGACCAGGTAAGTGGTCTTTTAAGTAGAGTCGAACTAACAAGCGAAGATGTGAGAGAGGCGATGAGAGAACCGCTAAAAGAGATCGCAGATGCGCTTAAAACCGTGCTTGAGATGATGCCACCTGATCTTGCGGGCGATATTGTGGAGACTGGTATCGTACTAACTGGCGGTGGAGCGCTTATTAGAGGACTTGATAAATTTTTATCTGATATCGTTAAACTTCCAGTTTTTGTAGCAGATGAGCCACTTCTCGCGGTTGCTAGAGGAACGGGCAAGGCACTTGAAGAGATTGGGCTTTTACAACAGCTGACAAATGAAGAGTAAGATTGTTCTTTTTGTTTTTATAGCATTGCTTGCTACGGCCTCAGTTTTCAAGGGAGAAATTTTAAGTAATCTTTCTATTTGGTTTAGTAACTATGCTACAAATTCATACGACAATTTTGCTAAAAGCGTGAAAGACTATATAAACGAATATTTTAGGCAAGCTAACGAGATAGAAAAGCTAAGAGCGCAAAATGAAGAGCTAGAGCGCTCAGCCACGCTTCTTTCTACTTTTGCGAACGAGCTAAATCAAATTTTAAAAGATAAAAACTCGACTGCCTACGCCCCAGCTGTAAAGCTAGTAAAAGGGCTTAGCTACGTTCATATCGGGGATTATAATAAAATTTGGATAAGCGAGTTTGAAGGATATAACCCAAATAAAATTTACGGGCTCATCTATCAAGGAAATAGCGCTGGTATCGTCATCGCAAAAGATGGCAAGCCACTAGCTTACTTGCAAAATGATCCAAAAAGTATATTTGCAGTTTATATAGGAAATGACAAAATTCCAGGCGTCGCGCATGGAAATCAAGGCCAAATAATGGTGAAATTTATCCCACAATGGCTCAGCCCAAAAGAGGGCGATGAGGTCTTTACGAGTGGGCTTGACGGGATATTTTTTAGTGGGGTGCCAGTAGGGCGCGTGAGTAAAATTTTAAAAGAGAGCTCCTATCAAAGCGTGATAGTTGAGCCCTATGCAAAGCTAAACATACCAAACTACCTATACGTTGTTACAAAGGAAAAATAATGCCAAAAAGAACAGATATAAATACCATTTTGCTAATCGGCTCAGGACCTATCGTCATCGGTCAAGCCTGCGAATTTGACTACTCAGGCACGCAAGCAGCCAAGACGCTAAAGGAGCTTGGATACCGCGTAGTGCTTATCAACTCAAACCCAGCCACCATCATGACTGACCCAAATTTTGCCGATGCAACGTATATTGAGCCGATCACAAAAGATAGTATTTTAAGGATCATCGAAAAAGAAAAAATAGATGCTATCTTACCAACGATGGGTGGTCAAGTAGCACTAAATGCTGCTATGGAGGTCTTTGAGAGCGGTCTTTTAAAGGATGTGAAATTTCTTGGTGCAAACCCAGAAGCGATAAAAAAGGGTGAAGATAGACAAATTTTTAAAGCAACCATGCAAAAGATCGGTATGGATCTGCCTGAGAGTAGATATGCTTATAACATGGACGACGCGCTAAATGCAGCAAATGAGATAGGCTTTCCGCTCATCATAAGAGCTAGCTATACGCTTGGTGGCGCAGGAAGTGGCGTGGCTTATAATATGGACGAGTTTAAAGAGCTAGCCAACACCGGCCTTGACGCAAGCCCGATACATGAAATTTTGATAGAAGAGAGCTTGCTTGGCTGGAAAGAGTACGAGATGGAGGTCATTAGAGATAGAAACGATAACTGCATCATCGTCTGCTCGATCGAAAATTTTGACCCAATGGGCGTTCATACAGGTGATAGCATCACGGTCGCACCAGCACTCACACTCACAGATAAAGAGTATCAGGCTATGCGTGACGCTAGCTTTGCCATACTTCGTGAGATCGGTGTTGATACTGGTGGCAGCAACGTGCAGTTTGCCATAGACCCAAAAAGTGGCCGCATGATCGTTATCGAGATGAACCCGCGCGTAAGCCGCAGCTCAGCGTTAGCAAGTAAAGCTACTGGCTATCCTATCGCAAAAGTCGCGACGCTGCTTGCAGTTGGTTTTAGCTTAGATGAGATCAAAAACGACATCACAGGCACGCCTGCTAGCTTTGAGCCGGTGATTGACTACATCGTGACAAAAATTCCACGCTTTACATTTGAGAAATTTCCAGGATCAAACCCATATCTAGGCACTGCGATGAAGTCAGTTGGCGAGGTTATGGCCATTGGCAGGACATTTAAAGAGAGTATCCAAAAGGCGCTTTGCAGCTTAGAGCGTGATCTTTGCGGATTTAACAGCCTTAGTTTAGAGAAAAACGCTTTGATTTATGGCATCAGAAATGCAAATGAGAGGAGAATTTTATATCTAGCGCAAGCCTTTAGAGATGGCTTTAGTGTGGCTGAAGTGCATGAGTTTAGCAAGATCGATCCTTGGTTTTTAGAGCAAATTTATGAGATAGTTAAATTTGAAGATAAGATCGACATGGATATCTTAAACAACGAAGAGCTTTTGCGAGAGGCCAAAAGTATGGGGTTTTCAGACAAAATGATAGCTGTGCTTATAAATGAAAAAGACGATCTTGAGCTTAGTCAAAATGATATCTATTTTGCTAGGCAAAAGCTTGGCATCGAGCTTGAATACAACGAGGTCGATACTTGTGCGGGCGAATTTAAGGCGCTAACGCCATATCTTTACTCAACCACAAATATCACTAAATTTCCTAAAAAAGAGCTAGCAAAAGACGCTAAAAAGGTGATGATAATAGGTGGCGGTCCAAATAGGATCGGTCAGGGTATAGAGTTTGACTACTGCTGCGTGCATGCAAGCTACGCCCTAAGAGACCTTGGCATAAAAACGATAATGTATAACTGTAACCCAGAAACCGTCTCAACCGACTACGACACGAGCGATATTTTGTACTTTGAGCCGATTAATTTTGAGCATGTGAGATCAGTCATTGAGCGCGAAAAGCCAGATGGCGTGATTGTGCATTTTGGCGGTCAAACTCCACTTAAATTTGCAAAACGCCTGAGCGTAATCGGTGCAAAGATCATCGGAACAACTGCAAGAGTGATCGATGTGGCCGAGGATAGAAAGAAATTTAGTGAATTTATAAATAAAATAGGCGTCCTTCAGCCTAAAAATGACACCGCCACTAGCTTAGAGGAAGCCTTGCAAAAGGCCGCAACTATCGGCTATCCAGTGCTTGTTCGCCCAAGCTACGTTCTAGGCGGTAGGGCGATGAGAAGGGTGCATAACGAGAGCGAACTAAAAGAGTATATGAGTGAAGCGGTCAAAGTTAGCAACCACTCGCCGGTGCTACTTGATAAATTTTTACAAGATGCAAAAGAGCTCGACGTAGATGCGATATGTGATGGCAAAGAGGTCTATATAGGCGCGATAATGGAGCACATCGAGGAGGCTGGAATTCACTCCGGTGACTCAGCTTGCATATTGCCACCGATGAGTTTAAGTGATGAAATGATAAAAAAAGTGGAGAAGCAAACCAGAGATATCGCGCTAAATTTAGGCGTTGTTGGACTTATGAATATCCAGTTTGCCATCTATGAAAACGAGCTTTATATGATCGAGGTAAATCCTCGCGCGAGCAGGACCGTGCCGTTTGTGAGCAAGGCTACTGGCGTACCTATGGCAAAAGTAGCGACAAGAGTTATGTGGCAGGGAAATTTACGTGAGGCGCTTAAATTTTATGATGATTACAAAGTTGTTTATGAAGATGGTGATATCCTAAAACCTCGCGTAAGTTCGCATATTTGTGTAAAAGAGTGTGTATTGCCATTTAACAAGCTAAGTGGCGCCGATCTCATCCTTGGTCCTGAGATGAAGAGTACGGGCGAGGTCATGGGCATAAGCCACGATTTTGCAAGCTCATTTGCAAAGAGTCAGATCGCTGCTAGTAACACTTTGCCAAGCAAGGGCAGGGTCTTTTTAACGCTAGCCGACGCTGATAAATCTTATGCGCCTGATCTTGCAAAAGAGCTAATAGCGCTTGGCTTTAGCATCATCGCAACTGGTGGTACGCATAAAATTTTAAGCGAAGCTGGCGTTGAGGCTGAGTTTGTCTATAAGATAAGCGAGGGCAGACCAAACGTCGAAGATAGGCTAAAAAACGGCGACATCGCACTTGTTATAAATACAAGCGATACAAAATCAAGCGTGGATGATGGCAAAAAGATCCGCCAAAATGTGCTTAGATTTAAAATTCCTTACTTTACAACGATCCGTGCAGCACTTGCAGCTGCTAAGTCGCTAAGCTCGGTACAAACCGGCAAAGCACTTGAGGTAAAAAGCTTGCAAGAGTATTTATCTAAAAAATAATAATTTAAGGCAGTTTAGCTTATAGCTAAACTGTTTTTTAAAGTATTATTAGAAGTAATAGATGCCCATATATAGCATTTTGCTTTGAATTTTAGTCCAGCTTTCATCAATCTAGTAATATTAAAGCTTATGTTTAATATAATCTCACTCAAAAGGAGAGATTATGAAAATTTTAAATGCTTTTTTTACAGGTATTATATTTGTCCTTGCTCCTATTTTTACGCTATTTGTTGGAATTTACAACAACTACTTTTCTTACTATGGCATAAGTGAGTATTTTAATGTTATTTTTGTTGATAACGTACCTTTCTTATGGCTTTTGCCAGTATTTTTTATATTTGGGTATTGCTTTTTTTACGCGCCTTTTAGAAAAATTTTTAGAGCCTTTTATTTAGTTTTGTTGATAGTTTGTGCTTTTAGTTGGTATCCTGACTTTGGACGCACTTTAGGAGAGAATTATTTTATGAGCAAATCGCTATCTTTAGATATCTCATCAAATTTAGAAAATGAGCAAAAGACTGATGGAAAGATACTTTATAAAGGACGAAGAGAAATTTATTTTTTAAGAAGCGATAATAATAAAGTCGTTAAAATTTCAAAGTAAAGTTTTACCTTTATTTAGTTAAAATGGCATAAAAATTTAAAGGTTTAAAATGCGTTTAAAACTCCCACATGTTCCGTATATTTCACATAAAATAGCAATAGATCTTCTAAATTGTGGTTTCGTAAGATTAAATAAAGGCATTGAGCCAATCGTATCAAAAACAAGCGAAATTTTAACAGTCGATATTCAAAAAGAAAGAGCTTTAGATGAGCGAGTAAATGAGCTTTTGGAGAAAAATGAAGATGAGATGCAAACTATGCAAATTGACCGCAAAAATATGTTTTGGCTCGTTAAAAAGAAGCTCGCAGGTGAATTTGATGTAATTTTAACCCACGAAGATAGATTTAGCAATATCGCTCACAAAGTGCTTGAAACTATTTGGAAGAGCGGTCTTGTTGACTATAATGTATCTGAAAATCGCGTAAAAAATGTGATTTATAACTCAATAGACGAGTACTTAAAAAGCTATGAGAAGATAGAAGATGATGTTTATGAAATGATACAAAATTATAAACATAAGCTAATCCCAGGAACTGATGAATATGATCTTGTCTTTGAGCGTTTGTATCAAGATGAGCTTAAAAAAAGAGGCATGCTTTAATGAAAGCTTACATTTATATTGAAAATGGTGTTTTTTTAGAAGCAAAAGCTTTTGGTGCTCATGGTGAGTGTGCAGGTGAGCTCGTTTTTAATACCTCGATGACTGGCTATGAAGAGATCATGAGCGATCCAAGCTATGCTGGTCAGTTTATCGTCTTTACTATGCCAGAAATAGGCATAGTAGGTATAAACGAAGACGATATGGAGAGTCTTAGAATTCATGCAAGTGGCGTTATAATGAGAAGCTACAACGAAATTCCATCAAACTACCGCTCGCAAAAATCTTTGGGAAAATTTTTCGAAGAGCAAGGTAAATTTGGCGTTTATGATGTTGATACTAGATACCTCACAAAGATGCTACGTGACGAGGGTGCGCTTATGGCCTATATCTCAACGCAGATAAGTGACAAAGATGAGCTAAAACGTAGGCTTGAAAGTAGTGGGCGTATCGAAAATATAAACTACGTAAAAACAGTTAGTGCGATGGATGAATATGAGCACAAAAAAGGCGCTTGGGATAGAAATTTAAAGTCATATAAGCCGTTAAAAAGTATTGGTAAAAAGATAGCTGTTTTTGACTTTGGTGTAAAGAGAAATATCCTAAACGAGCTATGTGAAACTGGTCTTGAAGTCATCGTCGTACCACACGACACTAAGGCTGAAATTTTGATAGAAAAATTTAAAAATGGTGAGATAAATGGGGTATTTTTATCAAATGGTCCTGGTGAGCCAAAAAATTTAAAGGCCGAAATAGGCGAGATCAAAAAGATGATTGAGGCTAGGATACCTATATTTGGCATTTGCCTTGGACATCAGCTACTATCAAACGCCTTTGGATATGAGACATATAAGCTTAAATTTGGTCAGCATGGAGCAAATCACCCAGTGCTAAATTTAGAGACAAAAGCGATCGAGATAACAACACAAAATCACAACTACAACGTACCTGAGAGTATCGCAGAAGTAGCGGTTGTGACTCATAGAAATTTATTTGACAACACGATCGAGGGTGTGAGATATAAAGACTATCCGATCTTTTCAGTTCAGCACCACCCAGAAGCAAGTGGCGGTCCAAGCGAGAGTAAATATATATTTAAGCAGTTTTTAGAAATTTTATAAGATGCAAAATATAAACCTTTACATGATTATCTCAGTTGCATTTTTAAGTAGCTTTAGTCATTGTGTAGGTATGTGCAGCGGATTTTTGAGCTTACAGACTCTATTTTTTAAAGGCAAAAGCAAGAGAGAAATTTTAATGCTAAGCACACTTTATAGTTTAGCTAGAATTTTTGCTTATGTAGTTTTAGGAGCTTTGTTTGGCGCCTTTGGAGCTGTTATTAGCTTTAGCATGCAAGCAAGAGGTCTTATATTTTTTATAGTTGGCTTAGTGATCGCGTTTATCGGTATTGCCTTACTTTTTAGGGGTGGGCTTTTAAAATTCGTAGAGAATCAAAAGGCGCTTAATTTTGTAGTAAGAATTGCAAAAACGAGGATTCAAAAGAAAAATTTAACAAATTTTTTATTACTTGGTTTTTTAAATGGCTTTTTGCCTTGTGGTGTGGTTTATTACTTTTTAGCACTTGGGATTTTAAGTGCAAATTTTATTGATTCGGCTTTTATAATGCTTGTATTTGGTCTTTGTACATTGCCAGCTATGCTTTTAGCTAGCTTTGTATTTGGGATTTTAAATGAGAAATTTAAAGACATAATGTTTAAGATTTCGGCTAGCATAATGATAATAAATGGAATTTATCTATCATTTTTAGGATATAGAGCAAATGCCTAAGATAGTTAAAGTAAGAGAGATAATTGTTAATTGCGTCAAAATTTATTAAGTTTGATAAATATAACCAAAAAGGAAGAATAAATGAGCAAGATTCTTAATAATCTAACTGTTCTTATCGTTGAAAATGAGGGAGATGGTAAAAAAATAGTACAAGAAGTTATGCGAGATAAATTCGAAAAAGTTATCACTGCTCAAAATGGCGATGAAGGACTTAAGAAATTTAAAAAATATAATCCAAATATGGTTATAACAGACGTTTTTATGCCTATAATGAATGGCCTTGATATGGCTAAAAGCATTAAAGAAATTTCAAAAGATACACCTATTATAGTTTTTAGCACAAATAGTGAAAAAGAGACACTTCTAAAAGCGATAGATGTTGGTATTGATAAATACGTTTTAAAGCCGATTGATCTTGATGATTTTTTGGTTACTTTAGAAAATGTTGCCAAAAATAAGATAGAAACAGCAAATATTATTCAGGTTACAAATGGATATAGTTTTAATAAAATAAAACGTGTACTTATCAGAGATGGTGTTGAAATTTCTCTTACAAAAAAAGAACTTGCATTTATATCTTTGCTCATAAAAAGGCTTGGTACGCTTGTGCTTCACGATGAAATAAAAAATGTTGTTTGGGTCGGCGAGAGCGTGACAGAGGCTGCTATTAGGACCTTTGTTAAACGTGTTAGAGATAAAGTCGGTAGTAATTTTATAAAAAATGTTCCTGGACTCGGTTATAAAATAGATAGAAGACTCTCCTAGTAAAAGATAATTTATATTAATTAAGTCTTTTTATAGTTTTTCTACTCTAAAATAACCGAAAATTAATATAAATTTAACTAGGAGGAAAATTTATGCGACCATCCCAGTTGCTACATTATGATTATAGTGTGGCAAAACTCTTTATGTTTTCCACGATATTTTTTGGTATTGTTGGCATGGCTATTGGTGTTTTGGTAGCTTTTCAGCTTGCCTGTCCTGATCTAAACTATATAGCTGGTGAGTATTCGGCATTTGGTAGATTGCGTCCTCTTCATACTAACGGTATCATTTTTGGTTTTATGCTCTCTGGTATATTTGCCACTTGGTATTATATAGGACAGCGTGTTCTAAAAGTATCAATGAGCGAATCTCCGTTTTTAATGTTCATTGGTAAGCTTCATTTTTGGCTTTATATACTTGTTATGATTCTAGCTGTTGTGACACTTTTTATGGGCGAGAGTACATCTAAGGAGTATGCCGAGCTTGAGTGGCCACTAGATATTGCAGTAGTAGTAGTCTGGGTGCTTTGGGGCGTTAGTATATTTGGACTTATTGGTATACGTCGCGAGAAAACACTTTATATCTCGGTTTGGTATTACATTGCTACATTCCTTGGCGTTGCTATGCTTTATCTATTTAATAACATGGAAATTCCAACAAGACTAGTGAGTGGATATGGCTCATGGCTACACTCAGTTTCGATGTATGCTGGCTCAAATGATGCCTTGGTTCAGTGGTGGTACGGTCACAACGCAGTTGCGTTTGTATTTACAGTAGCGATCATCGCCCAAATTTATTACTTCTTGCCAAAAGAGAGCGGACAGCCAATATTTTCTTATAAGCTTTCGTTATTTTCATTCTGGGGCCTTATGTTTATTTATCTTTGGGCTGGCGGTCACCACCTAATATATACTGCTGTGCCTGATTGGATGCAGACTATGGGTTCGGTTTTTTCTATTGTTTTGATTTTACCTTCTTGGGGTTCAGCTATTAATATGCTTCTTACAATGAAAGGCGAATGGACACAACTTCGCGAGAGCCCGCTTATTAAATTTATGATTCTAGCTTCAACTTTTTATATGTTTTCAACTCTTGAAGGTCCTATCTTAGCTATCAAATCTGTAAATGCACTAGCTCACTATACTGACTGGGTGCCAGGACACGTACATGATGGTGCACTTGGCTGGGTTGGTTTTATGACTATGGCGGCACTTTATCATATGACGCCACGTGTCTTTAAGCGTGAAATTTATTCAAAATCCTTAATGGAAGCTCAATTTTGGATACAAACAACAGGTATCGTTTTATACTTTGCTTCTATGTGGATTGCTGGTATTACGCAAGGCATGATGTGGAGAGCGACTGATAGCTACGGAAATTTACTCTACTCATTTATTGATACTGTTGTAGTGCTTATACCTTATTATTACATTAGAGCTATTGGTGGGCTTTTATATTTGATTGGCTTTTTGATGTTTGCTTACAATATTTACAAATCAACTTCTGCTAAAGCTATTTTGGCAGAGCCAAAAAGTGCAACGCCTATGGGCAGTGCTAAAGCCAATGCGGAGGTGATGTGATGTTTGCTTGGTTAGAAAAAAATCCATTCTTTTTTGCAGTTTGTGTCTTTATCGTCATAGCTTATGCTGGCGTGGTAGAAATTTTACCTGACTTTGCAAATAGAGCTAGACCACTCGAGGGTACAAAGCCTTATACGGTTTTAGAGCTTGCTGGAAAAAATATATATATACAAAATGGTTGCAATACTTGTCACTCACAGATGATACGTCCGTTTAAAGCAGAGACTGATAGATACGGCATGTACTCGTTAAGCGGCGAATTTGCTTATGATCGTCCTCATCTTTGGGGTTCAAAAAGAACTGGCCCAGATCTTATGCGTGTGGGTAATTATAGAACGACAGATTGGCATGAAAATCATATGTTAAACCCAGCCTCAGTTGTGCCAGGCTCAATCATGCCGGCATATCCATTTTTATTTAAGAAAAATGCTGACATAGAGACCGCTTACGCTGAAGCACTAACTGTTAAAAAGGTCTTTAATACGCCTTATGATGAGAAAGATATGCCAGCTCTTGGCACTTTTGAGCAAGCAAATGCTAACGTGAAAGAGCAGGCTGCAAGTATCGTTGAAAGTATGAAAGACGAGCAAGTAAAAAGTGCTTTTGCAAAGGGTGAAATTCGCCAGATCGTGGCACTTATTGCCTATCTAAATAGCCTAAAATAGGAGTTAGTAATGGATATTAGAGAACTTCAAGCTTATGGCTATTTTATTTTGACAGCATTCTTAGCTATCACTTTGTACGCTTATTTTTTTCATCTTTACAAAAGCGAAAAGCAAGGTAGAAGAAATTATGAGAAGTATTCAAGATTAGCCCTAGATGATGAGATCGGTAGTAAAATTTTAGAGCAAAAGGCTACAAAGGAGAGCGTATGCAATGGCTAAATTTAGAAGATAATATAAATTTACTTGCGTTAATAGGTGCCATCTTAATTATCGTACTAACTGTCGTTGTAGCTGGCAAGTATGTTGGTCAAATGAAAGTTAAAAAAGATGAAAGCGTAGAGCTTAGCGAGCACAACTGGGATGGGATAGGCGAGTATAAAAACCCAGTTCCATTTGGTTGGGCGGTAGTTTTTTTACTAACGCTTGTTTGGGCGATTTGGTATTATTTACTTGGTTATCCACTAAATTCTTACTCACAAATCGGTGAATATAATAAAGAGGTAAAAGAGGCAAACGCTAAATTTGAAAAAGAGTATGCAAACCCAAGCAAAGAAACGCTTCACGCTATGGGAGAGAGCGTATTTTTGGTGCAATGCTCAGCATGTCATGGCATCACAGGCGATGGTATTGGTGGCAAAGCTGCAAATTTACAAATTTGGGGTAGCGAACAAGGAATAGTTGATACGATACTAAATGGCTCAAAAGGGCTTGATTATCCTATGGGCGAGATGCCAGCAGGGCTAGCTGATGCTGATGGAGCAAAGGCTATTGCAGCTTATGTTGCAAAAGAGATAAGTGCTATAAAAAGTACAAAAAATGAAAATTTAGTAGCTATGGGAAAAGAGCTTTACGCAGCTTGTGCAGCTTGTCACGGAGATGATGGCAAGGGCATGGATGGCATGTCTGCTGATCTTAGTAAATATGGTTCAAGTGAGTTTATAGTGGATGTACTAAATCGTGGTAAAAACGGCAATATCGGTGTTATGCCTAAATTTAATGATGGCAGATTAAACGAGATACAACAAAAAGCAGTTGGCGAATATGTCATATCGCTATCAAAGGGCGAATAATGGAAAATAAAAATAGAAATATCTTTGCTTTAAATGGTATTAGCGGTTATTTGGTGGCAGTTTTGCTTTTGCTATCTATCCTTGGCGTACTTACTTATATTGGTATTGGCTTGCAAAAAGATGTAGCAACCAAACCTTACTCATTAAAAGATGCAAGTAGCATTGAGATGAAGAGCGTTGATAACGCTAAACACGTCATTATAAAGGAGTAGTGATGCTAGGCATAATAGAAAAAGCCATAATCTTGCTTATAGTTATTGCAGGGGCTATTTGTGCGTGGTCAGTGCTTACATCAAACCACCTTTTTGTAGGCTAGGTGTGAGAAAATTTATACTCATTTTTATATTTTTGCTCTCACAAAGTTTGGCTTTGGGAGCAAATTTTGTGATAAATAATGATGAAATCCTAAGCCAAAAAGTAAGTGTAAAGCTAAATGAGATCGGCAGTGAGCTTTACGCAAAAAGCGGTATAAATTTAGTGGTTGGCGTATATAAAGATGGTGAGCTAGAAGCTCTTTTTAAAGAGCAAAACCTTAGCTTGCCTTATGCTTTTTTACTGCTTATAAAGGATAAAAAGAAAGTAGAAATTTTTACCGATGCTAATACTTCAAAGCTTTTTAATAAAGAACAAATTTTAAGTGTAAATCCAGAGTCGGGAACGATAATTCCTATTTTGGTTTCTAAAAATGGCAAAGATATCTATAATGCTGCTATATTAAATGGCTACGCTGATATTGCCGAACAAATAGCATCTAGCTTAAATTTTCAGCTTGAAAGTAGTGTTGGAAATTCAAATAAAACTACATTAAATTTTTTAAGATTTTTCATCTATGGTCTAGTTGCATTTTTTATAATTGTTGTCTTTTATAAAAAGGTAAAAAATGGATAAAAAAACCTTTTGGCCTTATGCTATTGTGCTTAGCTTCGTTGCTATAATTATCGCTTGTGCAGTAACGATCATCATAGCACTGAAACATCCAGTCGAGATGGATAGCTCTTATATGCAAAGCTACCAAAATGTCGATGAAAACATAACCTTTATCAAAGAGAGTGAAAAACGCTTTGATGAGAAATTTGATCTAAAATTTGAGCCAAATTTTAATGCCCTAAATGCTAAGTTTAAATTTCATCTAACTCCTAAAAAAGGAGAAATTTCAGCTTTAAAATATGAAATTTTACTTACTCGCCCACAGACAAATAAAGAAAATAAAATTTTAAGAGCTTCATGGCAAGAAAATGATCTAGTAAGCGAAGAAACAAGTCTAAGAGAAGGTAGATGGCAGCTACTTTTAAGACTAAGTGACACTAATGATACAAGGTATTATAAATTTGATCTTAATGTCACAAAATGATCTTAAGATTGTAGCTTTGGTATCTGAGAAAGATCTTAAAGTCAGATTTAAATTTTAACAAACTAATCTTTTTGGCTAAATCTAAAACCAAGTTGCTAAGTTTTTATCAAATAAAGCTATAAATCAAATCTCTTTAAATCCAAAATTTAATCCCAAACGCTCGCAAGTGCCGACATATTCTTTAAATTTATAGATTAATGGATGCCATTTTTGCGTATCTATCTTTTCTACAACCGTTTCTATCTGTATCTTGCACTCTTTTATCCTGACGGTTTTTGCATTTATGCCAGGTTCTTTGCTGAGGTTTGCTACCTTAAATTTGTCGTGCTCGTAGGTGTAGCCAAGATTCTTTTTTTCTTCTGGTACTTCGCTATCACCAGTTAGTTTTTCCATTTTTTGCACAGCTTCTAGCAGACTCTCATCACATAAATTTAGCGTGATATCTGAACCGTTTTTGATATTTTTAAAGCCTTGATTTTCAATGCCTATGCCAAGCACCACTGTATTTCCTAACGTCCAAGAAGATGAAAGCACCGTGATATCATCGTTTGCATTTTTATCTTTTGTGGTGGCTAGCAAAACCGGAAAGCCGTAGTAAAAACCTTGTCTGTTTAACTCTTTATGCATTTTTGCTCCTTTTTTGTGATTGTAGCTTTTGGCCCTTTAAGGCTTAAAATTTTAATGTATTTAGATAAAAATTTAAAGCTTTGGCTAAGCGTAAAAAGCGCTCTTTTATCAGCATTTAGCTATCATTGCTTAAAAATTTAAGAGAGAAAAATGCATAACCTAAACCAACTTTTTGTCTTTACGAACTCGCGTAAGATTCGTGAATTTAATGCAAGTTTTAATGATGAGCTAATCCCAAAAAGCCTAAGTATCGCTGAGTTTTATAAAAAGGTAGTTTATGTAGATGGTAGGTTTGAGATTGATAGCACCTATGCTTTGGTGCTTATGAATAGAGCCTGTGCTAGCGTCAAAAAGGCAAACTCTGTTCTTAAAATTCCAACTGAGTTTTTTGAGTTTTTGAAAAATAATGACTATCTTTTTTCATTTTTTAAAGAGCTAGCTATTAGTAAAAAGAGTATTGCTGAGATCAAATTTAACGATATTTACGCTAATTTTGAGGAGCATTTAAACATACTTGAAGAGGTTTTAAAAGAGTATGAGAGCTTGCTTGATAGAGAAAATCTCTACGATGATATAACCTTGCCAAAAATTTATAACATAAATGAAGCTTACATCAAAAGCTTTGGTGAAATTTCACTACACATAGATGGAATTTTAAGCGAATTTGAGTGGGAAATTTTAGAGAAAATCTCAAAGCTAACTACGCTAAAAGTTATCTTTCAAACTAGTGTTTTCAACACAAAGCTAATCAATAAAATAAAGCAAATTTCAGCTATTAGCGAGATTGAAAACTATAAAAAATATGAGCTAAATTTAAAGACAAATGAGCTAATTTGCTTAGAAAATATCAAAAAATTTGAGCCAGTTTTAGAGAAGCGATTTGCCACTAGAAGCCTGCAATGTGCCTACGCTATGGCAAAGGCGAGCGAGTTTGTGCGTGAGGGCATAAAACCAGAAAACATCGCTGTTATATTGCCAGATGAGAGTTTTAGTGAAATTTTAAGGCTACATGATAGCAATAAAATTTTTAACTACGCTATGGGCGAGAGCTTTAAAAATACAAAATTTTATGAGGCGCTTTTTTACATTACAAGAGCGATAAACGAAGAGGTAAGGCCGGTTTTTGATCAAAGTAAATGTGAGAGCTACGAGGAGCTTGGCTTTATCTTGAACACACTTGGTGTAAGCGAAGAGCTTTTTAATAAATTTAAATCAAGCTACTTTGAACTTTGTGACTTTGCTAAATTTAAAGAGTTAATAGACGAGCTTTTAACGCTTGAAAATGAGCCAAGATGCGAAGAGAAACTCGCACTTGAGCTTTTTAGGATCGAGAATTTATGTAGGTATTTTAGCTTTAGCTTAAAGCAGTTAAGTGAAATTTTTTTGCTAAATATCTCGCGTCTTAGCATCGATTATGTGGGTGGTGGAAAGATCAGTGTCATGGGCATGCTAGAGAGCCGTGGAATGAAATTTGATGGCGTGATTATAGTTGATTTTAATGATAACTTCATCCCAGCAAGAAGCACAAACGAGATGTTTTTAAACTCAAAAGTGAGGCAAAAAGCTGGGCTTATAAGCTACCTTGAGCGTGAAAATTTGCAGAGATTTTACTATGAAAGTCTTATAAACAATGCCAAAAAGGTCGCCATAAGCTGTGTTTTAAATGAAGAGAGTATTCCTTCAAGATTTTTAAAAAATTTCAAAACAATAAAAGATGAGAAATTTAGTGACGAGGCGTATTTAAAATTATTTTTAAAAGGAAGTACAAGCCTAAATTTAAGCGATAATGAGATCATTTTGGAGCATGATTTTTTCACTAAACCGCTATCATTTTCGACGCTAAATCTATTTTTAACTTGCCCAAGAAAGTATTATTACGCAAAGATAGCTGGTATAAAAGGAGCAAAAGCAATAGCAACTGAGCCAGGATCTAAACAAGGAAATAGCGTGCATAAGGCGCTTTATGAATACTACACAAGTGATTTTTATAGACAAAAAAATATATTTGATTTGGCTATTTTTAAAGAAATACTTGCAAAGCAAGATTTTTCTTCGCTTGAGCTTGAGATTTGGTCGCAGAAATTTAAAGAATACGCAGAGTTTGAAAATAAACGTTTAAGTGCTGGTTTTAGAGTACTTGAGTGTGAAAAAGATATAGAGAGTGATTTTTGTGACGTAAAGATAAAAGGCATTATCGATAGGATCGATGCTAGCCCTGATGGCGAGCCTTTTATACTTGATTATAAAACTGGTGAGGCAAATGCGAACTCACTTCAGCTTGCATTTTATGAAGCACTTTATGGTAGCGAGGTAAAAAGTGCTTACTTTGCTCTAAAGAATGAACCAGTGCTTATCAGCTCAAAAAAAAGCGTGGATGATCTAAAGGCTGAGATAGAAAATCTAAAAAGTATAAATAACACTAAGATAAATTTTGAAAGAAAGAGTGGAGCTTGTAAATTTTGCGAGTATGCCATACTTTGTAGGAGAGAGTTATGAAAGATTTTTTAGCCCTAAAAGCAAGTGCTGGAAGTGGAAAAACATTCGCTTTAAGCGTTCGTTATATCGCTTTGGTACTTAGAGGCGAAAATATAAACGAGATCATCGCTCTAACCTTTACCAAAAAAGCGGCCAATGAGATGAAAGAGCGCATAATCACAACTTTTTTGGACTTGCAAAACAAAAAAGACGAGCTTGATAAGCTTTGCAAAGAGCTTAGTTTGAGCCAAGATGAGGTCATAAAAAGACGCGATGAGAAGCTTGATAGGTTTTTGCAAAGTGAGTTAAAAATTTATACATTTGATGCATTTTTCTCTGGAATCCTAAAGAAATT
Source organism: Campylobacter concisus (assembly GCF_015679985.1). Lineage (NCBI taxonomy): Bacteria > Pseudomonadati > Campylobacterota > Epsilonproteobacteria > Campylobacterales > Campylobacteraceae > Campylobacter > Campylobacter concisus. Next base: position 275,818 of record NZ_CP049239.1, read on the forward strand.
TAGCCAAAATTTAGGCATTAGTCCTGATTACAGCGTGCAAGATAGTCTGCAAGATCTGGCGTGGAAAAAATTTGTAAAAGAGGCAAGTAAAGATCAAAAGCTTCTTAGTGAGCTTGCACTCATGATGATAATCTCAAGTCAAAAAGAGGCGAGCTTTTCGCAGACTTTGGCTAAATTTTATGAGAGCTTTTGTGGTGAGCTAAAGGATAGTGGTGCAAGCTATCCAGATGATAGCAAGGTAAGAGCAGCGCAAAAGGAGATAAATGAGTATATAGCCTTGCAAAATGGTGCTAGCGATACGGCCAAAAAGACATTTAAAGAGCAAAATTTATTTGAGCTTTTTAAAAATAAGGTCTTTGAAAGAGAGAGCCTAGATTACCGCACTTTTAGTAAAATTTATACAAGTGAGCTTGATAGGCTCTTTAACGAGCTAAAAGAGGCGGCAAAAGAGTATATTTTGGAGGTTGAAAGATACAGACTTAGCGGTTTTAGTAAGCTCTTAAATGTTTATAAACACTCAAATTTAGAGCTAAATAAAGAGATAAATGCTCTAAGTTTTACTGATATAAATAAGCTGGTCTTTAAGCTTTTGGTTGAAAATTTTGATAAAGATGTGCTTTACTTTAGGCTTGATGGCAGGATAAATCACCTCTTAGTCGATGAGTTTCAAGATACAAACGTGATCCAGTATGAGATCATCTTGCCGCTCATCGCTGAAATCGTCTCTGGATACGGACAAAACGGACTTGGAAGCTTCTTTTACGTGGGCGACACGAAGCAGAGCATCTATAAATTTAGGGGTGGCAAAAAGGAGCTTTTTGACAAGCTTGGAGATGATTTTAGTCAGATAGATATAGAAAATTTACCAAGCAACTACCGCAGTTTAAAGGCTTTAGTGAAATTTAATAACGCTATTTTTGAAGAAATTTATCATAGATATGGGCTTAGCTTTGAGCCACAAGAGCCAGCTAAAAAAGATAAGGAGCTAAACTACAAAGTAAGTGGCGAGTGTCCTTATTTTGAAGCCGAGGAAGATGACTATGGCTACTTGCGTGTGCTAAGTGACGAGGATATCGCGGGTGCATCAGTTTCACAAGTAAAAGAGCTACTTGCAGCTGACGTAAATGCAAGTGAGATAACTGTGCTTTGCTGGAAAAATAGCGACATCAGTCTCATCTCAGAAGTGCTTAGCAGTGAGGGGATAAAAAGCGTAAATGAAGGTACCTTGGAGCTAAAGCGAACGCCGTTTGTTGCAGCGATCATCGAGTATGCGAAATTTTGTATTTTTGGTGAAGAAATTTATGAAAAAAATGTAAAAGTACTTGTAAATACAAATCCTAAAAGGCTAAAAATAAAAGCTGAAGATAGTGCGACAAAAAGCCTATTTTATCTAGCTAAAAATTTATACATAAATATGGCTGATGTTGATATTTTAAGGCTTTTTGAGCTAAGTAGTGGCTACAAAAATTTAAGCGATTTTATCTTTAATCTTGAAAATTTCAGCTCTAAAATCAGTCCTAAAAATGCTGACGGCGTAAAGATAATGACTGTTCATAAGTCAAAAGGGCTCGAGTTTTCTCACGTGATAGTTTGCGATATGATGAGTAAGGGCAGAGGCGATGACTCAAACTTTATAACAGAATATAGCGAAAAAGGCGAGTGGATAGTAAAAAGTAGAATTTCTGGTAGAGAAAATTTTGACCCTGAGTATGCTGGTGTGTTAGAGCAAATAAAAGAGCTTGAGAAGCAAGAAAATATCAATAAAATTTACGTCGCCTTTACAAGAGCCACAAAGTCGCTTATTATCATTAAACAAGCTGCCCCAAGTGGAAATAGTCCTAGCTTTTTTTCTTTTTATACTAGAAGCGATAAAAGCGAAGTAAACGACTATCTTGATCTAAAAGAGTTTAGCTTTGGTAAAATTTTACCTAGCAAGGGTGAGCAAAAAGAGGCAAAAAAAGATGAAAAAATACCTGAAATTTTAAAGATAGAAAGGCAAGACGTAGAGGCAAGAGAGCAAAAAACGAGCGGTAAAAATTTAGAGGCAATCTATTTTGGTTTAGCGTTTCACTATTTACTTGAGATGAGTGAAAAATTTGATGAAAATTCGCTTTTAAAAGCCAAGAGTTTAATGCTAAATAAATTTTATAAATTTCTCTCACTTGATAGGCTCGAAGATACCTTTAAACGGGCAAAAATGCTAATAAATGAGCCAAAATTTCTAGAGTGCATAAAAGATAAAGGAATTTACAAAGAGCAGCCATTTAAAGTAAAAAATGAACTAAAACAGATGGACTTATTTTGTATTGGAGAGAGCGAAATTTGTGTGATCGACTATAAAACGACAGATAAAAATATTGAGGAAAATAAAAAACAAGTTGGAGAATACAAAGAGGCATTAAGTAAATTTTATCCAAAGCATAGTATAATCGCCGTCATCTTCTACGCTCTTGATGGAAAAATTTCATATATTAAAGTTTAAATGCTACTTAATTTAAGCTTTATAAAAGCATTGTTTAAATACAATCACAACTCAAAAATTAACTTGGCAAAGGTAAGAAAATGACAAAAATAACAAAGCCAAACGAAGTTAAACGAGACTGGATCGTTGTTGATGCAGCTGGTAAACGTTTTGGTAGATTGCTAACTGAGGTAGCAACTATACTTCGTGGCAAAAACAAACCATGCTTCACGCCAAACGTAGATTGTGGCGACTATGTTATCATCATAAATGCTTCAAAAGTAGAATTTACTGGTAATAACAAAGCTGAAGATAAACTTTATCACAGACACTCAGGATATTTTGGTAGCGTAAAGAGTGAAAAATTTGGCGATTTGATAGCAAATAAGCCAGAAAAACTATTTAAATTAGCTGTTCGTGGAATGCTTCCAAAAACTAAACTTGGAAGAGAGATGATAAAAAAACTAAAAGTTTATGCTGGCAGTGAGCATCCTCATACGGCACAAATAGCTAAAAAAGAAGGAAAATAATTATGGCAAAAGTTTATGCAACTGGTAAAAGAAAAACTGCCGTAGCAAAGGTTTGGATAAAAGCTGGAAGCGGTAAAATCGTAGTAAATGGTATGGATCTTAATACTTGGCTTGGTGGACATGAAGCTATAAAGCTTAAAGTAATTCAGCCACTTCTAGTTACTAAACAAGAGAGTTTAATAGATGTAGTAGCTACAACTTTAGGTGGTGGTTATTCAGCACAAGCAGAGGCTTTAAGACACGGTATTTCACGTGCTTTAGCTGATATGGATGCTGATTTTAGAGCAGCACTTAAACCAAAAGGCTTGCTAACTAGAGATTCTCGTGTTGTTGAACGTAAGAAATTTGGTAGAAGAAAGGCTAGAAGAAGCCCACAATTCTCTAAACGTTAATGAATTTTTGCAAGTGCTTTTGCATTTGCAAAATTTAAGTTGTGTAAATTTCAAATTTACATTGTTAATTAAATTATGATTTAGAGTCGGTTAAATTTTATTCAGTTAAAATGTAACCACTTTAAAATAAATCCTAAGAAAGGAATTCTAAATATGAAAAAGATTGCTTTAGCTATGGTTGCCGCAACAGCGGTTTTTGCGTCTAACGCAGCATATAATTATGAAGTTACTCCAACTATTGGTGGCGTTCACCCAGAGGGAAATTTACGTGTAAAAGACCACAACTTCGTTGGTGTTAGAGCTGCTAGAAATCTTGAAGATTTTTTCTTTGATCAAGTAGAGCTTGGTGTTGATTACACTCAAAAAGCAAAAGAAAAAACAGGTAGCTTAACAAGAGAAGGAAGAGTCCTTAGATATCATGCAAATCTTGTAAAAGATATAGTTGATTTTGGACCAGTTAGTCTATATGGCTTAGTTGGTGCTGGTTATGAAGATGTTCCGGCTATTTTTGTTAAAAATGAAGATGGCGGTTTTGGCCAATATGGTTTTGGTTTAAGATATCAAGTAACTGATAGATTTGCTCTTAAAGCAGAAGCAAGAGACGCTATCAAATTTGAGCACGCTGATCATAACCTATTCTATTCACTAGGCTTTGGTATCGGTCTTGACTCAAAAGCAGCTCCAGTTGTGGCAGCAGCTCCAGTTGCAGCAGCAACTCCAGCAGCAACTCCAGTTCTTGATGATGATAATGATGGCGTGCCAAATGATATAGATCAATGCCCTAACACTCCAGCTGGCGTGGTTGTTGACGAAAGAGGATGCGAGAAAGTTATCGTTCTTAGAGACCTAGATGTTAACTTTGCATTTGATAGCTATAAAGTCGGACCAAAATATGCAGCTGAGATCAAAAAAGTAGCTGACTTTATGGGCGAACACCCAGATTATAAAGTTGTACTTGCTGGTCACACTGATAGTGTAGGCGCAGAAGCTTATAACCAAAAACTATCTGAAAAAAGAGCAAAGGCAGTAGCTGATGTTCTTGCTGGCTATGGCGTAAGCGAGGATAAAATTTCAACAGTTGGCTACGGTGAGCTTAAACCAATTGCTACAAATAAAACTAAAGAAGGTCGCGCTCAAAATAGACGTGTTGAAGCTACTTTCAATAAATAATCTTATTGTTTAAGGTTACTTCTTTTAGGGGCTTAGCTTCGGCTAGGCCCTTTTTTATTTCTACGGAGAAAATGATGAAAAAAACTATACTTTTTGATTTGGACGGTACGCTTATTGATTCGACTTCTGCTATTTTAAAAGGATTTGATAGAGCTTTTTTATCTCATGGCAAAAAAGAGCCAGACCATAATGTATTAAAGTCTTTGGTTGGTCATCCGCTTGAAATAATGTTTGAAAGACTTGGTGCAAGTAAAAATTTAATTGATAACTATATAAAAGAGTATAAAGCTTGCTACGAAAAAATTTATCTTGATGAGACGGTACTCTTAGATTATGCAAGTGAAGCATTGAAGGAGGCAGGTAGCTTTGCTGATGTGGGTATAGTTACTACGAAAACTTCAAAATTTTCTATTATCTTGCTTGAGCATTTAGGGGTTATGAAATATATAAAAACTGTTATTGGAAGAGATGATGTTGCTAATCCAAAACCAAATCCAGAGCCTATAAATTTGGCTTTATATAGACTTAATAAAGATAAAAATAATGCATTTATGGTAGGTGACACCATTATGGATCTAATGGCTGCACAAGCTGCTTTTATTACAGGCGTAGGTCTAACTTGTGGATATGGTCAAAAGAGTGATTTGGAGAAATTTAGTAAACATATTTTCTCAAACCCATTTGAAGCCGTTGGCTTTATAAAAGAGGTTTAATAATCTAATACTCCTAAACTACTTATACTTTAAATTAAATTCAACCTAATGTTTAGCTTGCTTGGCTATAAAATTTATTCCAAAAATTCGTTGCTTTTGTTTGGCATAAAATCTTTTTAAAGTATTTATTATGAATTTTTAACATCTAAATTACTCTGAATAAATTTGCTTAAAAACGCTACTTTCATGGTAATTTTGTCTTATTTAAAATATGAAAATTTATCTAAAACTAGCTAATTTTAGGAGATCATAGATTTAAGATCCTAGCCACTTTTAGGGCGCTTGCAAATGCAAAATGCAAGTTATATCCGCCAAGCATGCCAGTGATGTCCAAGACTTCACCAATAAAATAAAGCCCCTTAACGCTATAAGCTTGTAAATTTTCATCTAAAAATTCGCTCTTTACGCCACCTTTTGTAACCTCCGCTCTTTCAAAGCCAAATGTCCCAGCTGGGGCAAACTCATAAGCAAAAAGCCTTTTTATTATTTGTCTATCATTGTCGTTAAATTCATAAAAGGCTCTGTCTTTTAAGCCAAAATTTTTTAAAAACTCCAGTACAAATCTCTTTGGCAAGGGCAAAACCGAACTAAGCTGCTTTTTGCCATTTATTAAATTTTTCTCATTAAATTTGGGTAAAAAATTTATACAAATTCGACCTTTTTGCCAAAATAACGAGGCGTTTAGTATCGCTGGTCCGCTTATGCCTCTATGTGTAAAAAGTAAGTCTCCACTAAATTTATGGCTATTTATCTCCACATCTGCGTTTAGGCTGACGCCACTAAGTTCTTTAAACCAAAACTCATCTTTTTGTACGCTAAATCCGACAAGTGCAGGTGCAAGAGCTGATGTCTCAATACCAGAATCATTTGCTATTTTATAGCCAATGTCGCTTGCGCCAAGGGCTTTGTAGCTTAGTCCTCCACTTGCAATGACTAAATTTCTAGCTCTAAATTTCTCACTTTTGGTTGAAATTTCAAAAATTTCATCTATTTTTTTAGCGCCAAGAACTTCTTTGTTATAAAAAATATCTGCATTTTGTCTTTTTAAAAGTACGCTCAAGACGCTCTTTGCGCCGCTATCGCAGAAAAACTGATTTTGCTTTTCCTCACTAAATTTAAGCTCACTAAAAAATTTTAAAACTTGATCTGGAGTCAGTACCTTTAAAATTTGCTCTATAAATTTTTGCTCTCCAAGATAGTTTTTAGCGCTTACAAAGCGGTTTGTGATGTTGCACCTACCTCCACCACTTGCTAGGATTTTTTTACCAGCGATGCTATTTTTCTCTAAGATGGCAACTTTTTTACCCTTTAAATTTGCTCCTAAAAAGAGCCCACTAGCACCAGCGCCAATGATTATGACGTCGTAGATCAAAATTTCAAGCTCTCTTTTAAAGCAGCCTCGCTTGTTAGGCGAGAGTCAAATTTTATCACTTGATTTTTCTCGTTTTTGTAATAATCCACCACGCCTTTTTGGCTATTTAGTAACTCTAAATTTAAGCTTACTTCAGGGCTTAGATAGATATTTTTAAAAATTCTTGGATCGCTTAGGCTAAAGAGCAAAACAAGCCATATCACGCAAAGTACTACGCAGATAATGGCGAGCACTTTAAAGCCAAAAGCATGCAAGATATACCCACCAAATGCACCTCCAACAAAGCTTCCTAGATAGCCAAATGAATTAAATACACCAAGAGCTGAGCCTTTTTGTGAGGATTTTACAAATTTTGTCGCAGTTGATTGCATGATTGGTTCGTGAAGGTTAAATCCTATAAAAAATATAGCAACTCCCAAAACGAAGATAAAAAGCGTAAAACTAATGGCAAAAATAGTGTAGGTTAGGGCAAAAAGCAGCGTACCAGCTATCAAGATGATCTTGCTAAGTCCCTTGCCATCGCCAAGGGCGCCAGCTAGCCCCATAGCCAAAAAGCCAAGCACTGCGCCAAGCGAATAGATCTTGTAAAACTCGCTGCTTTCGTAACCATACTCTTTTACTAAAACTATAGGGATCACCAAAAATGCGATGCTTGCTAGCATCTTTTGCATAAAAGAGGTAAAATTTATGATCATGTAGTCTTTTTGCAAAAACAGCTTACCAAATGGTACTTTTTCACTTTTGGCACTCACTTTTATCTCTTTTGGCACAACGGTGTAAAGAAGTACAATGCAAAGTAGGCTAAGAGCGGCACTTAGATAAAATAGACTTGAAAGCCCATAGTCTTTGGCAAGAAGCGGCCCAAGCACCATAGAAAGCGTGAAACTAAGTCCTATAAAAGCGCCCATTATCGCCATGGCTTTTGAACGTTTTTCTTCTGTTATATAGTCACTTATCATCGCAGTTGCAACTGCTCCGATAGCACCTACACCTTGTAAAAATCTACCAAATAGCATGGTAAAAATATCGCTTGTAAGTGCACAAATTATTGAGCCGATGATAAAAACCAAAAGTCCGATCGTTAATGTTTTTTTGCGTCCTATCCTATCCGAGAGTGCTCCAAAAGGCACTTGAAATATCATCTGTGAGATCGCATAGACGCCTACTATTAGCCCTACTAAAAACTCGTTTGCTCCGTGTAAATTTAAGGCATAAAGGCTAAGCACTGGCAAAACTATAAAAAGACCTAAAAATCTGCTTGCTATGATAAAAGATAGTGGTAAAACGCTTTTTAACATAAATTTTTTCCTTATTTTTAAAAGGACTAAGTTTATCATTTTAACGCTAATTTAAATTTAAAAATTTAATCTACTTTTTTGTAAAATACGCCCAAAAATCAAGGAGCTCTTGCAATGAAGATCGTGCTTGCGACATCAAATTTAGATAAAGTAAAAGAGATAAAAGAGTTTTTAAAAGGCTATGAAATTTACGCTCTAAGTGAGGTTATAAAGCCATTTGAGATCGTTGAAGATGGCAGCACTTTTCAGCAAAATGCGCTCATAAAGTCAAGAGCTGTTTTTGTAAAGCTTAAAGAGCAAGGGCTTGAGGGCGAATTTATTGCACTTAGCGATGATAGCGGCATTAGCGTGGATGCACTTGGTGGTGAGCCCGGGATCTACTCTGCGCGCTATTTTGACCTTGATGAAAATGGCAAGGTATGCGGCAAGAACGCAGATGACGCAAACAACAGAGCAAAGTTAATTAGCAAGCTAAAGGCGCTAAATTTAGAGAGCTCACCAGCTCACTACACCGCCTGTATCGCTATTAGCTCAAAATTTGGCGACTACACGACGCACGGCTTCATGTACGGCGAAGCGATAAACGAGGAGAGGGGTACAAATGGCTTTGGTTACGACGCACTTTTTATCCCAAATGGCTTTAACAAGACACTTGGCGAGCTAGATAATGAGACAAAGCTTGAAATTTCTCACCGCTCAAAGGGACTTGAGCTTGCAAATTTCGTGCTAAAAAGTCTAAAGAAAAACTTTAGTTAAGCCCATTTAGCCCTTTGTTAGCTCTCTCTAAAAGATCCCGTGCGCGAGGATTTTGCTCTTTTCCATTTAAAATTTCAAGCACTTTTTTGTAGTTTTGGGTAGCTTCGTCCTTTTGGTTAAGCTTTGCTAGGTCGTTAGCAAGCTCTACTAAAAGCTCTGATCGCACAAGCTCGTTGCCGCTTAACTCCGGCGTGATATCAAGTAAATTTAGCGCTAAAAGGTGGTTTTCGTGGGCTTTGTCAAAGTCGTTTTTTAGGTAGTAGGCGCTAGCGATGCCTTTTATACAGATGAGTTCGTCGTTCATTGGGGCATTTGGCGCGTTGTCATAAATTTTTAGAGCTTCTTGAAAATTAGCAAGTGCTTCGTCGTATCTGCCTAGCGCCTTTTGTGCCGCACCTAGGCTATGATAAGAGCGAGCTAGTAGCAGCTTGTCGCTAACGTTTGCCGCAAGCTCTAGGGCTCTTTGTGAGAGCTCTAACGCCTTTTGTGGCTCTTTATTTACCATACAAATGCTAGCGCTATTTATGAGCGAAGTGATCGCCTGCTCGATGTTGCCCTCTTTTAAGCAGACATCAGTCGCTTGCTCGGCTAAATTTATGGCTCTCTCCAAATTTCTATCGCTTTTATAAAACTCCCTCACACTCTCTTGTATTAGCTCGTCACAGCTACTTGCAAAGAGGCAAATAGGCGCTAAAAATGGCAAAATTTTCTTCATCTTTTTACCTTTAAATTTTTGCCTTATTTTACCTTTTAAAGCGAGAAATTTATATTAACTTTGCTAAAATCACTAAAATTTTAAGGAGCCAAAAATGTCAAATATCTTAATCATCGGAGCAGGTGGCGTGAGCCAAGTCGCGACCGTAAAATGCGCGATGAACGCGGACGTTTTTAGCAAGATCACGCTTGCTAGCCGCACCAAAAGCAAGTGCGACGCGATCGCTAAATTTATCAAAGACCGCCTAGGCGTGCAAATTGACACCGCACAGATCGACGCGGACGACACCGATACGGTTGTAAATTTAATCAAAAAAACGGGTGCCGAGCTACTACTAAACGTCGCACTGCCGTATCAAGACCTAACCCTTATGGACGCTTGTGTAAAGGCTGGCATACCTTACATCGACACCGCAAACTACGAGCACCCCGACACCGCGAAATTTGAATACAAGCTACAGTGGGCGAAGGACGGCGAGTTTAAAGCCGCAAACACGATGGCGCTGCTGGGAAGCGGCTTTGATCCGGGAGTGACCAACGTATTTTGCGCCTATGCACAGCAAAATTTATTTGATGAGATCCATGAGATCGACATCCTAGACTGCAACGCAGGCGATCATGGATATCCGTTCGCGACGAATTTCAACCCCGAAATCAACCTGCGCGAAGTAAGCGCAAAGGGTCGCTACTGGGAGCGCGGCGAGTGGAAAGAGACCGAGCCGATGGAAATAATGTTCAAATGGGACTATCCGAAAGTAGGCGTCAAGGATAGCTACCTGCTCTATCACGAAGAGCTAGAAAGCTTAGTAAAAAACATCAAAGGATTAAAGCGAATCCGCTTTTTTATGACGTTCGGGCAGAGCTACCTAACTCACATGAAATGCCTAGAAAACGTCGGCATGCTACGCATTGACGAGGTCGAGCATAACGGCGTAAAAATCGTGCCGATACAGTTTCTAAAAACCTTGCTACCTGATCCTGCGTCGCTAGGCCCTCGCACGAAGGGCAAAACCAACATCGGCTGCGTAATACGCGGCTTAAAAGACGGTAAAGAGCGCCAAGTCTACATCTATAACGTCTGCGACCACGAGGCTTGCTACGCCGAGACGGGCGCACAGGCGGTGAGCTACACGACGGGCGTGCCTGCGATGATCGGCTCAATGATGGTGACAAAAGGCATCTGGAGCGGAAAAGGCGTCTTTAACATGGAAAATTTCGACGCCAAGCCTTTCATGGACGAGCTAAATAAGCAGGGCTTGCCGTGGGAGATCATCGAAATGAAGCCAGGCGAGAGGTATGAGGTAAGGTAAGATTCTTATAATATACTTGTAATTTAATTTTTTGAACTATATAAACTCTAAAAGGACAATATGAAACAAAATAAAATATACGAGTATGATGTCGCACTCTCATTTGCTGGAGAAAATAGAGAGTATGTAGAAGAGGTTGCTATTTTTCTTAAAAACTTTGGTGTAAAAGTATTTTATGATGATTTTAAACAAGATAAAATTTGGGGAAAAACTTATTTGAGTACCTTCAAGATATTTATCAAAATAAGGCTAAATACACAATAGTTTTTATTTCCGAGCAATATAAAAATAAAAAGTGGACCAGGCATGAGTATAGATCTGTTCAAGTAAGAGCACTAAACGAAATAGAACAAGAATACATACTTCCTGTTAAATTTGATGATACAGAATTGCCTGGTCTTAATGAAAATTTGGCATATATAAGTGCCAAAAACAAAACACCAAAAGACATAGCTGATTTTTTTATTAAAAAAATTGGATTAACCTTTAATCAAAGATGGTGGGGCAAATGGGAACGAAGTAGTATTGTGCTTAGCAATACAGGCTCTTTGCTTATAAAAAACGTAAAACAAAATGGTTTTATTTTTGATTTAATAGTTCAAAATGGAGCATATTTGGGTATATTGGAAAATGAATATGCCAAATTTATATCACAAAATGAAGCTATATTTGAAGAAGGCGAAAGTAAAATTAAATTTGTGAAAATAAAAGATGGAATTCAAATAGAGCCGATAAACTGTCAAAATTTGTGTGGCATAGGTGCATATTTCGACGGTATTTATGAATTTCAAAAGGATATTTTTACATTTTATGATGACATCATAGATGATTTTGTTTTATCAAAAATATATGCATTAATCACTAAAGATAAAAAACATGATTTAGAAAATTATAGTCCAGAATCCAAATGGAAAGATTTTCTAAAATGCTTTGGTAGTAGCAGTGCGTACATTGATAATCTTGATGACTTTAAAGCAACTATAATTGATGCATTTGCTCCAGGATTTTATAATGAATATGCTGCGATTTTAATGTTAAATGATAATAAAGAAATTTGGGGTGCTTTTTGTGATGTAGATAAAATATATTATTTTACAACGGAGCAAAGATACAAAAACAAAATTCCAAAAACTATAGAAAATTGGGCAAGTCGTTTCAAGACAACTGATATAATTTATTTGGATTAAATGGAATTTGAGGTTCATATCAACAAAGTTTAGCGACTTTTTGTTACACAACTAGCGCCTCCAAAAAAATCACCTCACACTCGAATACGCCTCCTTTATAGGCCTTTCAATACAGTCGCGGCATCCTCTCCTCGGCGATACTTGCGGCGTTTTCTGCAGGTACGCCGCGAGTGATGTCTTGGATAATAGCTCTGTTTGTTTGGCTAAGCGTGTTTGCTACGTATTTTAATAAATAAATTTAGCCTTGCGGGCTTGACTCAAATTTTGGTCAAATTCGCAAATTTTCGGTCGCAAAAGCCAAGAATCAAATTTAACGCCGGCGGGCCGAGACAAATTTTACTTTTTCTTATTTTCGCTTTTTTGCGCGCTTAGCGCCTCAAATTTCTGCTTTAAAATTTTAAAAATTTCGTGCTTTGAGAGTTCGTATTTGTCGTATATCACAGCGTTATCATCGCCGCTAGGCTGCATGAGGCCATATGCTAGCCTGCCTTTTTTTAAATTTTATGTTTAAAACACTAATTTTGCGTTTGGCGTCTATATCTGAGATGCCGATTTCATCGATATCTTTAAAATAAAATTTCTCATTCTTGCCGCCTTTTTGTATGAAAAATCCGTCATCTTCGATTTTTCGGTATCACAAAATAAGAAACTAGGATAAAGAGGTAACTTCGGCGCAAGCTAATTTACTGGCGCCGAATTTGAAAGTTATTTTATCACCGCTTCAAAGCCAACATCTACATCTGGATAGCTCTTTCCGCCGTGAAATGGTTTGGCGGCAGCGGCAAATTTATCAAAGCTTTCATTTAGCTTCAAATCATTTACAAGATCAACTGAAAATTTTGCTACTAGCTTGCCATTTTGCACTTCATATTTTGTTTTAAAAGTTTTTGAATTGCCATTTATGCTAAGCTCAACATCCATTTCTCCAGCCTTATCGTCGCCATTTACTGCTACGATCTTGCCATCTACTGCCTTGCCATCGAAAATAATGCCAATCCTTTTATCGCGGTCAGGCAGCTTTGTGTCGATATCTTTTGGCTCTAGCTTAAATTCAAAGCTCTTTAAAAAATCAGCAAAATTTGCATTTTCTTGACTTTTAAAATTTATCGTTTTAAAAGTACCTGGTACGGCTGTCTTATTTGCTAGCTTGTAGCCAGTAAATGTTACCTTTGGTTCACCTTCTACACTAAATGCAAGAGCTGAAACTGCAAAAAATGAAGCTACTAAAGCAACAGAAGTAAGTTTGTTCATAAAGTATCCTTTTTATAATATTGATAATAAATATCGCAAATTATATATCCACTTACTTCAAAAAAGACTTAAAAACTCTTTTTAATTAATGAATAAATTTTTAATATCTTTTTACTCTGGATCATCGCTAAAATCGTTATCCCTAAAGATCGCATAAAAATTTATGAGCCAAAAAACAAAAGCGATTGCTATGAGTGTTGCTGGTAAATGAATATAAAAGCCACTCCAAAAATAAGCCAAAATTCCTCTACTAATGCCAGCTAAAAGAACTAAAATGAAAGCAATTCTACTAAGGCGTAAAAACTCAAGTTCTTGTCCGCTGTGACGAAGTCCTGCGACATTAAATATAAGCATTACGCTAAAAACCACTGCATTTATAGCTATTAGATGCAGAAAATTTGTTTCAAGATGGAGTTCAAAAATGCCGCTAAAGCCGATGCCTAAAAATCCAAGCGCTAAAAATAGTTGCATAAAATAGTATAAAAGCACAAAACTATGTCTAAAAAGCTCTTTATAGTGCCATTCTTTAAGCTTTGCAAGTACCGCACTTCCGCAAGCTATCGCGGCATAATAGACACCTAAGCTTGCTTCAAAAAATATATTTAAAAGTAAAAAAGCACAAACGCAGCAGATAGCGATATTTTTATAGATAAAATTTGGCACAAAAACAGCTTCATCCATACCTTTTTCTCTTTTTAGCGCTTCTTTTCCGAGTACGACACTAACGCGGTACGAGATGAGTAAAATAGCGATTACGTGGATAAAAACTTGTAAATTTAAAAATTTTTCGTTACCACTTATTAGATAATAAATTTCAAAGCCTAAAATACCAAACAAAAAGCCAAGCACGCCAAATTGATCATCATTTTTATCCTGCCAGATCATATAAAGACAAAGCAAAACCAAGTAAAGCCAAAAAAGAGTGATAAAGCAGTGTGCTAAAAATAGGCTAAAAAATGCCAATATAAAGCTTATGAAAAAGAGTGAAAATAATATATAGGCGTGTATTTTTAAAGATGCTTGAAAATTTGTCCAATCAGTTAGTCCAGTTAGCAAAAATCCAGCATAAGCAAGCGCTAAAAAAAGTTGCAAAAATATAAATTTATGCAAACTCACAAAATTAGTTGGAGTAAAAAACACACTAGCACCAAGCACCGCACAGGCGGCACTCATTAAGAAAAATATCCTCATAGGATGAGTAAAAAAGTTATTAATCATAATAAATTTGCCCTTTGAAATTTTCATCTATCATCTTGCTAATAAACGTAAAATCGCGCTCTTTGAAATCTTTGTCTATTTCAAGTTCTCTTTGTATAACTGCGCCTTTACTTGATAAGAAATAAATTCTATTTGACATCTTCACAGCTTCCATTCTATCGTGTGTAACGAGAACCACGCTCATACCTTCACTTACTCTTTGGCCAATAATCTCAATCAAAATTTCTTTCATATCATAATCAAGCCCAGAAAAAGGCTCATCCATCAAAAGTAGATCAGGCTTTGTTACAACCGCTCTTACGAAAGCGACCCTTTGTCTCATGCCACCGCTTAGCTCACTTGGGTATTTTAAAGTGTCCTTTTGACTTAGTCCAACCTTTTTAAAAAGCTCTAAAACAGCGTTAACATCTGGTTTATCCATAACTAAAAGCACATTTTCAAGAGCATTTTTCCATGTAAGTAGGCGATTTTCTTGGAAAAAATATGTAGTCTTTTTAAAATTATTAAAAATTTTTCCTTTTCTAGGCTCATTTAGTCCGCTAATAAGCCGAAGTATCGTCGTCTTACCACATCCTGATGGTCCAAAAAGCGTCACCACCTCGCCACCTTTTACATTTAGACTAAAATTCCTTACGACCTTATCTCTTAAAATTTCATACTCTACATTTTTAAGCTCAAGCATCATCTTCTCCAAGGCATCAAAGCTATTTTTAATGGCTCGATGATGAGATATTCAAAAAGCATGATAAGAGTGATGCTTAAAAGAACATACGCCATTACCTCGGTTGTTTCAAGCATCGCTCTTGCATTTGCTATCTTTGCTCCCATGCCGTTATTTGCGCCAAGTAGCTCAGCCATTATGACTATCTTTACGCCCATTGCGACAGCTACGCTAATAGAGCTTATTATGTAGCTTGTAAGATGCGGGATGTAAAGGTGTCTTATCTTTTTTAAAATTCCTAGATTATAAGCGTCAAACATCTCTTTTAGCTCCTCATCTACGCTACTCATGGCAACTGCTGAGCTTGCGAAAGTAAGTGGTAAAACGGTTATAAAGATAGTAAAAACGGTGCTAAAATTTCCAAATCCAAACCAAAAAATAGCAAGCACTATCCAAATAATCGGCGGCATTGATAAAAGCAAGGTGATAACAGGCTTTAAAAAGGCTGCAAAACTTTTAAAGCTACCTGCTATTAGCCCTAAAAATATACCAAAAAATGTTGCCGAGCAAACTCCGATCAGTGATCTGCAAAGCGTTATGTTTATCTCGCTGTTTTTGTAATCTTTTAAAATTTCACAGGCTTTTAAAAATACATCTTTTGGTGGCGGAAGCAAGAGTGGGGAGCTAAACTCGCTTCCCACTTGCCAAATGGCTAAGATCAAAAAAACTACGGCAAATCCGCTAAATCCGCCCCAAAAATAGTCAATTATTTTTAAAAAGCTTGAGCGATCTTTTTTGATGCCATCAATTAGTATCATAAAAATAGACCTTTATCTGGCATCTTGCCACCTAGAAATTTTGGATTAAACTGATAAATTTCTTCAAAAAATGCCATGATCTCATTTTGTAGTTCATTTGCTTTTGTTACTGTTAGATTTGCCTTATCAAAAGCATTTGCAAGTGCTACTTCTGGAGCTGGCAAGTAGCTTGAGCCTATCTTTGCTGCACTTTGCTTATTTTCAAGTATCCATGAAAGTGCATTTTTAAGATCGCTATGAAGCGTGTCAAATAGACTTAAGTTTTTCTCGTAAAAGCCTCTTTCTACGATAATGCCAGCCATTGGGATTATCGGTTTTGTGCCAAAGCTCTCGCCCCAAATTTTTGGAAAATCAACTGAGTAATGCACGCTAACGCCTGCTTTTTTACCACGCAAAATAGTCGCTTCACCAAGAGGTTGTGGAACTATTAAAATGTCAAAATCTTTTTGTAAAAATAAAAGCAGAGCCTCAGGTGGCGTTGCTGTATAGGTGATGTCTATCTTGCTAACATCTATGCCTCTCTTCTTGCAAAGCGCTCTTAGGACAAGATCAGGCATGTCGCCTCGAAATGGCATGACTAGCTTTTTGCCTACAAAATCTTCTAAATTTTTGATCTTTTCATCCTTGACCATAGCGTTCATTACGCCAAGAGTTAGTAAATTTAACATCGCAAAATCAAGCCCTTGATTTCTTAAATTTGCAGCGACATTTGATGGCGACATCGTGACTTTGATATCCCCACTAGCGACGCCTGCACGAAGCTGATCTGGTGTTTTCCATATATTTATACTTACATCATAAGTTTTATTTAACTCGCCTTGCAGCGCAGCAACTGCCATTATGACACTTGGGATCGCTGGTGCGCCCCACATAGTAAAGCTCTCTTTTGCAAATAAATTTGGTGCAAATGCGCTAACGCCTAAAGCTGTGCTAAGTCCTAAAAATTTTCTTCTATTTAACATCTTTTTCTCCTTTAAAAACTGCTGTGAAAGCTAATGAAAAATGTCCTGCCAGGGGCATGAACGACTACTGGATCAAGGGCTGCCACGTGATCGCCACTGATAAATTCTGCATAATCTTTGTCAAATAAATTTGCTACGCCAAATCTTATGCCAACTTTATTTTTAAACTCTACACCACCATAAAGATCAAGCAAACCAAATCCTTTTGCAGCCTCTTTTTTGTCGATACCTAGGCCATTTTGCTTGCTAAAATCGCCTCTAGTTTGCTTTGAAACTAGCCTTAGTGCGGTGCCAAGATTATAGCTGCCAAAGCTTGCATAGTCTTTGTAGTCAAATGCAAAATTTGCCTCAAAAGGCCTTATTTGATAAAGCGGTCTGCCATCGGTTTTGTTTTGTCCGTAGTTGTAGTAAAGTGAGCTTTTTAAGCCAAAGTGCCTTGCAAAGCTATATTCTGAGTTTAAATTTACACTATAAAGTGTTGCATCAACGTTTCTTGAGATGACGGCATTTTTATTTAGTGGCATCGCAGCTTTTGAGTGGCGTCTATCAAAAATGATCAAATTTTTAACGCTATCAGCGATGAAATGTCCTCCAAAGCTAAAAGCATCTTTGTTTTGCAAAGAGTTTAGGTATTCTTTGTAAAACTGGCTGCCAAATTTAAAGCCAAGAACCGCTCTGTTGTGTCTTTCTGGCTCTAAATTCGGATTTGCTATCCAGCCATTATCGCCTGCACCATAAAGTGCATTAAAACGCTCCATATTGCTTGGCAAGCGAGATAAACTCTCAAGTTTTACAAAGTAGCTATCCTTGTCGTTTGGTGTAAATTTATATTTTAAACTTGCGCTAAAAGCGTCTTTTTTGATCTTATCGCTTACGTCTTTGCCATAAATTTGACGAAGTAGCCCGCGAGTCGTACTAATGGCTGGATTTGGTGCAAAAAATTTAGCATCAAGTCCGTTAAGCTTACTTCTTTGCTCTTCATATTTTAAGGCAAGCGAGGCTTCATTTGCTTCATTAAATTTATAAGCAAGTGTGTCAAAGAGCATAAATTTATCATTTCTAACATCAGCAAATCTGTATCCGTTAAAGACCCAGTTATTGCCTTGCTTCATGTATCTTTTGCCGTCATGTTTATCTTTTTCAAAGCCAGCACCTATTTGATTGTAAAAGCTTGAAAAATCAACATCATACTTTAAATTTGCCTCAAATATATTCCTTTTTAAATCCACTTTCACATTTGGAGTGGCATCTCTTAGATGAAAATTATCAGCTTTTCGCTCAACCTTTTTTAGGATAAGTTCAAAATTTAGCGTATTTGAAAGATCTTCTTCGCCTAAGCGAATATTTAGTTTGCCAACTTTTCTTGTCGTTTTAAAAGCATCCATCGCATGTTCTGGCTGCTTGTCTTTGTCGATATTGTCCCTTAAAAACGTAAGTCTAAGCTCACTAAGATCATTTGGCACGAAGCCTAAGATAGCGCTTTGGCCTTGCCTATTGTAGCCATAGTCCCATCTTTTGCCACTTCCATCTTTATAATTATTTGCTTTGGTGAAATTTGCATTTAAAATGGTATAAAAATTTGCGCCGCGATATTTAAAAAGCGATGAGTTGTAAAAGCTTTTGCCATACATTCCAGCTGAGATATGAAACATATCAGTTGAGTTATCAAGCAAATTTGTAACAAATGGATATTCGCTTCTTTGAGTGCGGTCAAACTGATTTTCTACAAAGGCACTTTGTGCAACGTTTGGCGTGATGACTGGTGGCGGTGCAAATTCTCTAATAGGCTTTATAACGTCTAAATTTGCTTCATTTGCTAGAAGCAGTGATGAAAGAACTGCTAGGCTTAAAATGGGCCTCATGTAAACTCCTTTTTAAAGATATAATTATGATTTCTTTTATCAGAATTGTAGTAGCAAAACCCTTTATAAAAGTTGATGTAAGTCATCCTTTAAATTTTTAATCCATAATTACGAGCTTATTGTAGATAAAATGCTTGATTTTATTTTTGCAAGAGTAGCTAAATGGTGTAAATTTAATGTGAAAAATGTATAAAATTTTGATAATTGTTATATAAAAAATTTTAGATCATAGATTGATTTAATTATGCTCTAAAATTATTAAGCCTATCTCTTAGCTCTTTTGAAATGGTAAATTTTGAGAGTTCATATTTATCAAAAATGATGATCAAATCATCACCTAGTGGTTGCACTAACCCAAAGCAAGCATCTCTATCAAGACGGTTTTTCTTAAATTTTACGCTCAAAGTTTCAACTTTTTTCTTATCGCCAAAGCTCTTAATGGCGATCTCGTCGATATCCTTAAAGTAAAATTTTATGCTTTTTGAGCCTTTTGTGATGATAAACCCATCATCTTCAATACGTAAAAAGTTGTTTTGAAAAATTTTTCTAACACAAAAGAACACTGAGAGAGCACCAATGATGATGCCAAAGAGAGACACTGCACCAAGAGCTAGATAAAAGTAGCCAACGATGCTAAATATAAAAAGTCCAAGCCCAAAGACTAGCGCCCAAAATACATCTTTTTTACTCTCTTTTGTTGTCATCATTTTTCCTTTTAAGCTAAAATTCCAGCACCATTTATCGCTTGGCTGCGCTCTTTTGCATAAATTCTCTCGCCATTTATCACGTCATATTTCCAGATCGGCGCATTTGCCTTAAAGTCCTCGACAAACTCGTTTATAAGTCTTAGCGCGACCTTTCTTTGAGGACTCACAATGCCTGCAACATAAGAGCTCGTATGCACGGCCACATCGCCCTTTGAGTGAGCAAAAAGTACGTAGGCATTTTCTTTTTTGGCTCGCTCTTCCCAAACTTCTAGCCATTTTTTAAGGATCGGTTCATAGATATCAAAGCTAAGCGCCGAAATGCCACCTTCTTCTCTTACGATCCCAACAAAAGTGATGAGCGCACCGCAGTTTTTATCCTTAAAGCGTTCATACCACTCGTTTGTGATGCTTTGAACATCCAAGCTTCCATTATAAATTTGCATCTTAGCCCCCACAAACTGGCGGTAATATAGAAATTTTATCGCCTGATTTAAGAGCAAAATTTATATCGCTTACGATCTCATCATTTACAGCCACAGCACAGATATTTAGCCATTTTTTAAGCTCTTCTTTCTGGCTTAAAGCTGCTTTTACTTCACCTAAATTTTTTGCTTCTACTTTTATATTTTCAAGCCCGATAGGCCCAAGAAATTCGATCTCTATCACGTTTTATCCTTTGAGATTTTTGCTGATTTTACTTAAAAATAAATTTAGATATACTTATTTAAAAATTTAAAAAGCGAGCAAAAATGAACGAAATTTTAAAGAGCATAAAAACCCCAGTCTACGTTTGTGAAGAGGCAAAAGTACGTAAAAATTTAGAGCTTTTAAAATATGTCAAAGAGCAAAGCGGAGCCAAAATTTTAGTAGCACTTAAGGGCTTTGCATTTAGCGGAGTGATGGATATGGTTGGCTCTTATCTTGATGGTGCGACTTGTAGCGGGCTTCATGAGGCAAAATTTGCAAGCGAATACGTAAAAGGCGAGATCCACACGTATAGTCCAGCCTTTAAAGACGAGGATTTTGATGAAATTTTAAAAATTTCAAAGCACATTACATTTAACTCTTTTGCGCAGTGGCAAAAATTTAAGGGTATTGCCCTAGAAAATGGTGTAATTTGCGGCCTGCGCGTAAATCCAGAGGTCTCGCTAGCACCGACTGATAGCTACAATCCATGCGGTAAATTTAGCAGGCTTGGCATCACGAGAGCAAATTTTAAACCTGAGCTTCTTGATGGCATTAGTGGGCTTCATTTTCACGCGCTTTGCGAGGAGAGTGCGAGTAGCTTGCAGACCGTGCTAGAGGCGTTTGAGGAGAAATTTGGCGAGTTTATCCCAAAGATGAAATGGATAAATATGGGCGGAGGACATCACATCACGAGGGCTGATTACGACGTGGAGCTGCTTATAAAGATAGTTAGGCGCTTCCGCGAGAAGTACGGCGTAGAGGTCTATCTGGAGCCTGGTGAGGCGGTTGGCTGGCAGACTGGCTTTTTGATAAGCAGCGTGCTTGACATCGTACATAACGAAAAAGATATTGCTATCCTTGACACCTCGGCCGAGGCGCATATGCCTGATACCGTGCTCATGCCTTACCGTCCAGCTGTTAGAGGTGAGAGTAAAAATGGCAAATTTGCTTATAGATTTGGCGGTAATACCTGCTTAGCTGGCGATATAGTGGGGCTTGAAGCGGGCGATGCGGAGTATAAATTTGATAGTGAGCTAAAAATTGATGACCGCGTCATCTTTGAAGATCAGATTCACTACACCATCGTGAAAAACACGACATTTAATGGTATAAAACTACCTGATTTAGTACTTTTAAAAGAAAATGGCGAGATTAAAATGATCCGCGAATTCGGATATGAAGAGTATAGGCGTAGAAACTAATCACTGGTGTTTTGGCTAGCTTTTGGTAGCTAAATACTAAAAGTTCATTTGTATGTATATCTATAAAAATTTTATAGATTAATACCCATAAATTTTGGCAAGTTTATCTATCTTTGCACTCTTTTGCCAGTTGTATTTGGTTTTATTTGCGATACTTTGAGCTAATTCTTTACCGAAATGATCACTGATAAAGCCAAGGGCCATATCCATGCCAGTAGCCACGCCTGAAGCCGTGTAAAATTTACCTGCTCTCACCCATCTGGCGCGCTCTTGCCATTTTACCGCCTCGCCGCAACTTTTTACCCACTCAAGCGATCTTTTATTTGAGGTAGCTTTTAGTCCGTCAAGCTCTCCTGTGCGAGCTAGCAAGGCTGAGCCAGTGTAGAGACTAAGGCAAAAATTTGAAGCCAGAATATACTTTTTAAGATACGATATAAACTCGTTGCCATTAGATCAAGCGCCTCATAATCATTAAAAAGATAAAAGAGGTTCATTTCTCTGCTTTTTGGATAGAAATTTTAAAAATCTTTGGTGTTCTCGTTTAAATTTTAAAAGCAAAATCTGAAATAATTTTTAACTATAAAATAGGATGAATTTAGATTTAATATTCTTATAAAAATTAACAAAGCTTAAATATTTTTTATAAATTTTTTAGTAATCTTTTTTGCTAAGGTTTGCTTGTGATTAGCTCTGATATAATAGCGATCAAAATAGCGTAGCTATGCAATTTAACGTATTTAACCAATACTTAAATTGTTTAAGCTCAAACTCATAAAGGACTACAATGACGAGAATTCTTACTCTGCTTTTTACATTATTTGTAACAGCAATGGCAACTCAAGGACCAACTGGCGTCAATCAATATAATAGTGCCATTTGGGCGGCTGAAAGGATAGAAAATATCAAGCCATACGAACAAGGTTTGGGGCCGATATTTACTTTTATCCAAGGTAATGATTATTTTGCAATAGCAGCACTTTCTATCATTTTGGCTGTTATTGGAGCATTTGCATTACACTTTTTAATCATTGGGCCAAAACATTTTAGCCATGATGGTAAAAAGGTATTTGCTTTTTCATTGATCATACGTATAGCTCATGGTTTGGCAGCGATCTCATGGATTATTTTAGTGCCAACTGGTATCATCATTATGTGGGGTGCAGAGCTTGGCGGTGGAACATTTGTGCGTTTCTGTAGATACTTGCACGATACAGCAACTGTGATCTTTGCTGTTTCTGTGCTTCCTATGTTATTTACCTGGACAAAGAGAATGCTTCCAGCAATTTATGATATCAGATGGATGATGATAGTTGGTGGCTATTTATCAAAGAAAAAGAGACCTGTTCCAGCTGGTAAATTTAATGCTGGTCAAAAAGCATGGTACTGGATCGCTATCCCTGGTGGTATCGTTATGATAATTACTGGTGCGATTATGTATTTTACGGACTTTAAAGAGCCAGCGGTTGCTTCTTGGTTTGGTCTTACACAAATTGATCTTTTAAGATACAGCGTAATTATCCATAATTGCCTTGGCATCGCATGTGCAGTGTTTTTCTTAGTTCATATTTATATGGCAGCTATTGCTATTCATGGTGCTATTTGGTCAATGATTACTGGATATAAAGAGGAAGAAGAAGTTTATGTTCTTCATCACTACTGGTATCAAGAGCTCGTTAGAGAGAATAAAATTCCAGTATCTGATTATGAAAAGTCTTACACAAATTTAAAATAATTAACTTTACTCTGACCTTGCTAGTAAGCGAGGTCAAAGCTCTCTTTTATCTCAAATTTATACATTAAAATTTTTAAAATAATTAATATTTTTTTGGCTATAATCCAAACTAGTTTCAAGGTTTGAAATACTAATTGCAAAAGGAAAAATCATGACAACAATTGATTGTAGAAATTTAGAGTGTCCAAAACCAGTCATAATGACAAAAAATGCACTTGATAGTTTAAGTGAAGGCGAAAGCTTAGAAATTTTGGTAAATGCACTAGCCCCAAAAGAAAATATTTTAAGATTTTTAAAAAATCGAAATATAAACTTTAGCCTCGAAAGCAATGGCAACGAAACTAAAATTTTAGCTACAAAAGGTAAAAATGCGCTTGAGCTTACAAATTTTGATGAGTTTGTCTGCGACATAACACCAAAAAATAATAAAGTACTCTATCTGAATGAAGAGCGCGCGGGAAGTGGCGAAGTGGGAATAAATTTACTATCAAAATTCTTAGGAGCATTTCTTCAAGTTGAGAAAAAACCAAAGATAATAATCTGCGTAAATAACGCTGTAAAGATGACTACAAACCGCTCACACCCAAGCTTTAAGCCGCTTAAAGATCTTGAAGCTGCTGGTGTTAAAATTTTAAGCTGCGGAAGCTGCTTGGAGGCTTATAAGCTAGTAAGTGATCTTGCGATTGGCGAAATTTCAAATGCTTATGAGATCATCGACATACTCTCAACTCACGAGCAAATCAAATTATGATCTACCACGACAAAAAGCTTACGCAGTTCGTTAGAGCCGCTGGTTGAGCTGCTAAGCTTGACCCGTCGGGTCTAAACAAAACGATTAGTAGTTTAAATTTATCTCATCCAAATCTGCTCTCAAGCACCAATTCTAACGAGGATGCGAGTGTTTTTAAAATTTCAAGTGATCTTGCACTTGTTCAAACGCTTGATTTTATAACGCCTGTGGTAAATGATCCATTTATTTACGGTCAAATCGCTGCTGCAAATAGCCTAAGCGACGTCTTTGCAATGGGTGGCGAGGTGATAAATGCTCTAAATATCGTAGGCTTTGATAGCTGCAACTTGGCACCTGAAATTTTAGGTGAAATTTTGAAAGGTGGAGCCGATAAAGTAAAAGAGTGTGGTGGCATTATAGTTGGCGGGCATACGATCGAGACACAGCAGATGTATTATGGGCTTAGCGTCACTGGAAGGGTTCATCCTGATAAATTTTGGGCAAATAATACTGCCATAAATGGCAATGTTTTGATA